>USJX01000072.1 GCA_900555035.1 uncultured Prevotella sp. | reverse complement strand
ATTTCTCAAAAGCGAGTGCAAAAGTACTAACTATTTTCGAAACCACCAAATGTTTCGAGAAAAAAACTTTCAATCTTACCCACATTTTAACAGTTCTAAACAATTACAATCGCTATTTTTTCCCTTTCACCTTATTATATTATAAAGCATAACTTGGGCTTGCACACACTTCGAGTGTTTCAGGCATACTTTGCAATGAAACTCTTATTTCCACCCCATGAAAATTTCCGTTTCTCCTAAAGAAACACTTTGTTCCACCAGGAGAAATGATTCGACACATGGAAACACATAACTCTTCCTGATACAGCAGCAATGTGCTTACAAAAAAAACAAAGAGTTTCTCCTCAAAAATGTGTCTTAAGCCAATGTAACATAGCCAGCAGCAATATCAATGATTTTTTTTCTTCGCGCTACACCTATTATATAATGTGCATCCTTAGAAGAACAATGAAAATGTTTCTTCACCGCATCTACCAGTTCGCTCTTTGCTATTGAGCGCACACCATTAGGATACGCCCCACGCACTGCCTTTTCGATATCGTCCATATTAAACTCATGATGACGCTTGTGTATATAAGCCGATACCATAATCGAAAAAACAATCACCATAATGATGATAAAAAATAATACTGACTGATTCATATTCTTATAATTTTAATAGGTTAAAACGATAGCTGCTATCGCCATTTTTCTGCAAATATAAGAAAAAAAACGCAAAGTTCATCACCTTTTCTCATTTTTTTGCAGAAAAACTTTGTTTTTGCATCGTTTTTTCCGATATTTTATTGTTAATTCAAAAATAATGTGTATTTTTGCAGTACTGTAGTATTGTTTAATGGCGATGCTTCAACAGAGAAACAGAATAAATATAATCTAAAAACAATAAAGGTAATGCAAGAAACTGTAAAAAAAGTATTGACCGGTGACTTCAATCGCAAAAAAGCACTGATGTTTGCCATCACAGCCTTATTCACCATCGTAGTGTGGAACTTGCCTATAGATTGCTTTGGCATTGACAACCTAACGGTAGTTCAACAACGTGTCATTGCCATCTTTGTGATGGCAGTTATGCTATGGCTCACTGAGGCCATCCCCGCATGGGCCACATCCGTAGTAATTATTTTCGTACTCCTGTTTTTCGTCTCCGACTCAGCATTTGCGGTGATGCAAGGAGCAGAGGGAGAATACGGTAAGCTTCTAGACTACCAAGGTGTAATGGCTTGTTTCGCTGATCCAACCATCATTCTCTTCCTTGGAGGTTTTGTGTTAGCAATAGCCGCAACGAAGAGTGGTCTTGACGTATTGATGGCAAAAACCTTAATAGCCCCTTTCGGAAAACGTTCTGAATACGTGCTACTTGGATTTATGCTGATAACGGGAATCTTCTCTATGTTTATTTCCAACACAGCAACCTCAGCCATGATGCTCACCTTCCTTACACCTGTATTCAAGTCGCTCCCAGCGAACGGTAAGGGAAGAGTAGCACTCACCATGGCGATTCCTATCGGAGCCAACCTTGGCGGTATGGGTACCCCTATCGGCACCCCACCAAATGCCTTTGCCTATAAAGTTCTCAACGACCCAACCGGTTTGAACCTCGGTATCGGCTTCGGAGACTGGATGATGATCATGTGCCCTATGGTTATAGTCATGCTCATCTGCGCATGGTTCATCATCCGCAAGATGTTCCCATTCTCACAGAAGACCATCGAACTTAAAATAGACGGAAACATGCAGCACAACTGGCGTACGGCCGTAGTTGGTGCAACCTTCTTCCTTACTATTATATTATGGGTTTGCGGAAAGCAGCTCGGCATCAATGCCAACACCGTAGCCATGTTGCCTATTGCCGTCTTCGCATTCACAGGAGTGATTACAGCAAACGACTTGAAGGACATAGATTGGGCTGTTATCTGGATGGTAGCTGGCGGATTTGCCCTCGGTCTTGCCATGAACGGAACGGGACTTGCCGAAAATGCCGTAAAGAGCATTCCTTTCAACGAGTTCAACCCATTTGTCATCATGGTTGTATCCGGTTTGGTATGTTTCACACTGAGTAACTTTATCTCCAACACCGCAACTGCCGCCCTGCTGATTCCTATCCTCACAGTAGTATGTGCCGGAATGGGTGACAAGCTTGTTACAATCGGAGGAACTCAAACCATCCTGATTGGCGTGGCAGTGGCAGCATCATGCGCCATGTCGCTCCCTATCTCAACTCCTCCAAATGCCATTGCCTACTCTACAGGTCTAATCCAACAGACCGACATGGTTAAAGCCGGTCTCACGGTAGGCGTTCTGAGCATGATTATCGGTTATGCTGTACTGATTACTTTCTGCCGTCTTGGCATGATGTAACAAAAGTATTTTAAGAAGTATTAAATATCGACACTGCAAAATAAATCTATTTTTATTTTGCAGTGTCTTCTTTTTGCAGTAACTTTGCACCCATGAAAAAGATAGTAATAGGAATAGATGTCGGCATCTCGACAACAAAGATTGTAGGAATTGATGATAACGGAATGGTTATCAGCCCTATACGTATTAAGGCTACCGACCCTATCACCTCCTTATACGGAGCTTTCGGAAAATATCTGCACGACAACAAGATCAGCCTCAGCGAGGTGGAACACGTGATGCTCACAGGTGTAGGCGCAGCCTATATCGATGAGCCCATCTATGGTCTGCCTACCTCCAAGAGTCAAGAATTCATTGCAGATGGTTTAGGTGCACGCTATGAGAGTAAGCTTGAGCGCATGATAGTGGTAAGCATGGGCACAGGAACCTCGCTTGTGAAATGTGACGGTGATGAAATCAAGCATATTGGTGGTATCGGCATTGGCGGAGGAACCCTTGCTGGCCTCAGCCGCATCATGCTGAAGACTGACGACATCAAGCAGATTATCAATCTGGCCAAAGATGGCGATATTTCTAAAATCAATCTGCTCATAGGCGATATCAGCGCCAAGCCGCTTCCAGGTCTTCCGATGACAGCAACAGCTTCGCTCTTCAGCAACGCTAAGGCAAATGCATCTAGAGAAGACATCGCAATGGGACTCATCGGCATGGTTTTGCAGAGTATCGGCTCAGCCACGATACTCTCATCGTTGGAATCAGGCATCAAGGATTTCGTGATGATTGGCAACCTAACTCTCCTGCCACAATGCAGAGAGATTTTCCCAGCCATGGAAAAGCTCTATAGAGTGAGATTCAGAATACCCAAATACTCTGAATTCTGCACAGCCATCGGTGCTGCGCTCGACTACAAAAGCCGGGCAACCTTGTCGTAACTTAGCTACCAATAGGGTTTCAAACATCTGCTATAGCCTATCCATCAGGAAACAGGGAAATGGCACACAAAAGCACAATTCTGTAGTCCCCAGGCAGGCACAACAACCCAACATGTTGAAAAAGAATAAGTTAACCGTTTTGGAAAGCCAAGAAAAATCAAAGTTTTCCAAAACGATTTTTTATATAGCTGATAATCAGCGACTTGACGTTTTTTAACACAAGAAAAGTTGTCCAAAACGTACAACTTTCAACTTAATTTCTTATCTTTGCATCATCAAAAAGATGGTCTTTACAACCATCAAAAGTCATAAAGACTTAGTATTAAGAGAATTAAATAACTATCATAAAAGTAACACTAGAAATGATTCAAACTGTAGTAAAACGCGACGGACGCATCGTTGGTTTCAACGAGCAAAAAATCATGGCTGCTATTCGCAAAGCCATGCTACATACAGATAAAGGAGAAGATTCTTCTTTGATAGAGCAAATAGCTGATCACATCTCATACCGCGGCAAGAGCCAGATGAGTGTAGAAGCCATTCAGGATGCCATAGAATTGGAACTCATGAAGAGTGCCAGAAAAGATGTAGCCCAAAAATACATTGCTTACCGCAACCAGCGTAACATTGCGAGAAAAGCCAAGACTCGTGACGTATTCATGAGCATTGTCAATGCCAAAAACAATGACATTACTCGTGAAAATGCCAACATGAATGCTGATACACCAGCCGGCATGATGATGAAGTTTGCTTCAGAAACCACCAAGCCATTTGTCGATGATTACCTCCTTTCACAGGATGTTCGCGACGCCGTCATGCACAACTACATTCATATCCACGACAAAGACTATTATCCAACCAAGAGTTTGACTTGCGTTCAGCACCCATTGGATGTCATCCTTGAGCATGGTTTCACCGCTGGTCATGGATCTAGCCGTCCTGCTAAGCGTATTGAAACTGCAGCTGTATTGGCTTGCATCTCTTTGGAAACTTGCCAGAACGAGATGCATGGTGGTCAGGCTATCCCTGCCTTCGACTTCTATCTTGCCCCTTACGTACGCATGTCGTATAAGGAAGAGGTAAAGAACTTGGAGAAGTTAACAGGCGAAGACCTCAGCGACCTCTACGATATTGCCATCGACGATTATATAGAGAAAGACCTCACCGGTCTTGAAGGCAAGGCTCGCCTAGAGCAGCATGCCATCAACAAGACAGTGAACCGAGTACACCAGGCTATGGAGGCTTTCATCCACAACATGAACACCATCCACTCTCGTGGCGGCAACCAGGTAGTATTCTCATCTATCAATTATGGTACTGATACCAGCGCCGAGGGCCGTTGCATCATGCGAGAGATTCTGCTTAGCACCTATGAGGGTGTAGGTAATGGCGAAACTGCCATCTTCCCTATCCAGATTTGGAAAAAGAAGCGTGGCGTTAACTATATGAAGGAAGATCGTAACTACGACCTCTACCAGTTGGCTTGCAAGGTAACTGCACGTCGCTTCTTCCCTAACTTCCTCAACCTCGATGCCACCTTCAACCAGAATGAGAAGTGGCGTGCCGACGATCCTGAGCGTTACAAGTGGGAAATTGCAACCATGGGTTGCCGCACACGTGTATTCGAAGACCGTTGGGGCGAAAAGACCAGCATCGCTCGTGGTAACTTGAGCTTCTCTACCATTAACATCGTGAAACTCGCCATCGAGTGCATGGGTATAGAAAATAAGCAGCAGCGCATAGACATGTTCTTTGCCAAGCTCGACAATATTCTCGACATCACTGCAAAACAGCTCGATGAGCGCTTCCAGTTCCAGAAGACTGCGATGGCCAAGCAGTTCCCATTGCTGATGAAGTATCTCTGGGTAGGCGCAGAAAAGCTGAAACCAGAGGAAACTATCGAGAGCGTTATCAACCATGGTACTCTCGGTATCGGCTTCATCGGTTTGGCTGAGTGCCTCGTAGCCCTCATCGGCCACCACCATGGTGAAAGCGAGGAAGCACAGAAATTGGGCTTGAAGATTATAACCTACATGCGCGACCGTGCCAATGAGTTCAGCGAGCAGTATCACCACAACTACTCTATCCTCGCAACACCAGCAGAAGGCTTGAGCGGCAAGTTCACAAAGAAAGACCGCAAGCAGTTTGGCATCATCCCTGGAGTAACCGACCGCGATTACTATACCAACAGTAACCACGTGCCAGTATATTACAAGTGCACTGCTCTGAAGAAGGCAAAGATTGAGGCTCCTTACCACGACTTGACTCGTGGCGGTCACATTTTCTATGTTGAGATTGATGGTGATGCAACCCACAACCCAGCAGTGATTGCAAGCGTTGTAGATATGATGGACAAATACAATATGGGCTATGGCTCTGTAAACCACAATCGCAACCGCTGCCTTGACTGTGGATACGAGAATGCGGATGCTAACTTGGAAGTTTGTCCTAAATGCGGCAGCCGTCACATAGACAAGTTGCAGAGAATTACCGGTTATCTGGTTGGTACCACCGACCGTTGGAACAGTGGCAAACTGGCAGAGCTCCACGATCGCGTGACCCACATCGATACACCAAACTCTTAATTCAAATATGATAAGTGTTTTAAGTATAGTACACGATACAATGGTAGATGGTCCGGGCTTCCGGACCTCTATCTATTGTGCCGGTTGCCCCAACCATTGCCCAGAATGCCATAATCCCCAATCATGGGACATACATCATGGAACGATGACCTCGACCGAGGACATCATGAAAGAAATCATGGACGATCCGTTCGCCAATGTTACCTTTTCGGGGGGCGACCCAATGTTTCAAGCAGAAGGCTTTGCAGAGTTGGCACGTGCCATCCGAGCACAAAGCGATAAGGACATCTGGTGCTTCACTGGCTATAAGTATGAGAACCTGTTGAAGAATCCCAAGCAACTTGAGCTACTGAAACTGATAGACGTTCTGGTTGATGGTCCATTTATGAAAGACCTGCGTGATGAAGACCTCTTCTTTAGAGGAAGCAGCAACCAGCGCCTCATCAACGTAAAGAAATCATTAGAAACCGGTAAAGTGGTAGAACTCCACCTTACCAAAGAAAATCCAATTCCTGACCTATAAAGAACTTTCAGGAATCACACAAACACTCCGTTCACTGAGCTTTATTCTTTCTCTAAAGCTCAGTCCACGGAAACTCCTAATTGCTGAAGAAGATTCTGGATGTATCTCCTATCCCAATCTACTTCATGTAAACGTTCAGCCCCAAAGAGCAACAAGTCGATGTCGATGGCGATAATGCCTTTTCTACTTGCCGCCACTCTTCTACCACATCTATGCTCTATATTCTTTAATGCCTGAATGGTACGTTCCTTATTTACACTCGTATATCCCACTCCTAAAACATTTAGAAAATTATCTGATTTCATCCCTATAGGTTCAGTCCATAGGGATGTACCAAAAAACATATCGTTGAAAGTAGCTTCAAGCATAGACTTTGCTTGCTCAATATGGGCCTCCTGATTGACATTTGAGCCCAATGCTACCACTATTTTTATTCTATTTGCCTTCATTTTTTCTAATTTCTATGCAAAGATAGCAAAAATACTTTAATAAAGCACGATTTATCCGTTTTTTTTATTATTTTTGCACTATGAATCGAATAAAAACATATATAATAGGTATATCTCTGCTCTTCTGCGCCACATCTCAAGCGCAGATGAAGTGGAATCAGACCTACCAGACATACATCAACCAATACAAGGACCTCGCCATCGAGCAGATGCTTCGCTACCACATTCCAGCCAGCATCACTCTGGCCCAGGGACTTTTTGAGAGTAGTGCTGGTAGGAGTGTTTTGGCAACACAGGGTAACAACCATTTCGGCATCAAATGCCATAATTGGACTGGTCCAACCCAATACCACGACGACGATGCCCGCGGTGAGTGTTTCCGTGTTTACAAAGATGCCAGAGACAGCTATGAAGACCATAGCAAGTTTCTGGCTAGACAGCCACGCTATGCCCGTCTCTTTGAATTGGGACAGCGCAACTATAAAGGCTGGGCACAGGGATTGAAACAATGTGGTTACGCCACCAATCCACAATACGCCAACAAGCTGATACAAATCATTGAACTCTACAAACTCTTTGACTACGACAAGGCTAAAAGATTCGACCGCTTTATGGCTGAGCATAGTGGAAGCGAGCAGGCTGTCAATGCACAGGGACTCCTGCACCCTATCTACAAGTTCAATGACAACTACTATCTCATAACCCGCGAAGGCGACACCTTCAAGGCACTGGGTAAGGAAGTAGAGATTAACTGGCGCAAACTTGCCAAATACAACGAGAGAGATAAAAATGACGTTATGCACAAAGGAGAAATCGTATATCTCAAAAAGAAGCGCAAGAAGGCACCAAAACAGTACAAGAATCGCCCACATATCGTAAAAAAGGGAGAAAGCATGTACATTATCTCTCAAAAGTATGGTATCAGACTCAACAATCTCTACAAGATGAACTATTTTGATATTGACCATCAGATTAAGATAGGCGATAGAATCAGAATCAGATAAACTCTATCAGATTCTGATAAGCTCTGTCAGAATAGGACAAACAGAACCAGAACATTCTGATTATTAAGAATTCAAAAAGAAAGAACAAATAGGAAAACAATGAAGAAGTATATATTTTCACTTGCAGCCTTGGCTATGCTCATGGGAGCAATCCAGGTAAAGGCGCAAAACTTCGACGATTACTTCGTTGACAAAACCTTGAGAGTAGATTACACCTTTGCCGGCAACAGCAACAAGCAGTTGATTGCTGTTGATGAACTGAACGTATTACCTCGTTGGTACGGCAAGAAGCAGCGACTCAGCGAACTGCCAGTAGAAGGCAATGGTCAAATCACCGTACGCGACCACCGTTCGGGCAAAGTGATATACCGCAATTCGTTCTCTACCCTTTTTCAGGAATGGCTCTCCTATCCAGAGGCCAAGACCAATACACAGAGTTTCGAGAATGTCTTCTTGGTACCAATGCCAAAAGATACAGTTGACATCACTCTAGACTTGCGTAACAACCGTAGAGAAATCATGACATCGCTCACCCATCAAGTAGCTCCAAAGGATATCCTGATTCATCACAAGGGAGACCGACCTACTCCATACGAAACCTTGCAAGAGGCCGCAGATACCAACAAGTGCATCCACATCGCTTACGTGGCAGAAGGATACACCGAAAGGGAGATGCCTATCTTCCTACAGGATGCCAAGGAGGCAAATGACGCCATCTTTGCACATGAGCCATTCAAGAGTATGAAAGCCAAGTTTAATGTCGTTGCCGTAAAGTCTGCATCACAGGATAGCGGAACCAGCGAGCCTGGCAAGGGTATCTGGAAAAAGACAGCCCTCAGTTCTCACTTCGACACCTTCTACAGCGATCGTTATCTCACCACCCTGCACCTGAAGGATCTACACGATTGTCTGGCAGGTACACCATACGAACACATCATCGTATTGGTTAATTCTACCCGATATGGGGGTGGCGGCATCCTCAACTCATATAATTTGACCACTTGCCATCAGAAATGGTTCAAGCCGGTGGTAGTACATGAGTTTGGACATTCCTTCGCAGGACTTGCCGATGAATATGCTTACGAATCAGAAGATATCCCGATGTATCCTCACGATGTGGAACCTTGGGAGAAAAATATCACCACTCTGGTTGATTTCGACAGCAAATGGAAAAGCATGGTCAAAAAAGGCACTCCGATACCAACACCTCTTTCCAAGAAAGCTAAAGAGGCTGTGAGCAAAGTAGGTGTCTTCGAGGGAGCAGGCTATAGCGTAAAGGGCGTATATCGCGGTGTACAGGATTGCAGAATGCGCATCAACGAGACACCCGACTTCTGCCCGGTATGCAAACAAGCCTTGACAGACATAATTGACTTTTACACCAAATAACGAAGCTTATGAAAGAGCAGACACTAAACATCAATTACCAGATAGCCGAGCTATCTGAACTGAACGAGACAGAACAGACACTAGTGAAGAAGGCTATGGAGGCCACCAACAATTCATACGCCAACTACAGCCATTTCTACGTAGGAGCAGCCTGCCTGCTTGCAGACGGAAGAATCTTCATTGGCGCCAATCAGGAGAATGCCGCATTCCCTTCTGGCCTTTGCGCAGAGCGAAGTGCCATCTTCGGCGCACAGTCTAACTATCCAGAACAGGCCATCATCACCTTGGCCATAGCTGCAAGAAACGAGAATGGCTTTCTCAAGTCGCCAATTTCTCCATGTGGTGCTTGCCGCCAGGTAATACTCGAGATGGAAGACCGTTACAAGCAGCCTGTGCGCATCCTGCTATACGGAGAAACAGGCATCTATTGCTTCGGAAGCATCAAAGATTTGTTGCCATTCTCATTTGTAGATGCCAACATGAAAGAATAAAAAGCCAAAGAGGGCGTGTCATGACTAAGCCATGACACGCCCTCTTTTCATATAGTTATCTTTATTTTCTCCTCAGCATAGAAAATTACCTCATACCCTTAAGCATGTGCTGAATCTGGGCAATACGAGCCTTTTCATCTGTAGTATTGCGATATCTCAGATAGCCTTTCAATGCATTCCGCAAATACTCACGAGCCTTTCTGTACTCTGCCATCATCTCTTCACGACTCGTAGTTTTCTCCATATCTCGCGCCTTAAAGAGATGACAGAACCCCAGACGATAGTTGGCATCAGGCTTCTCGTTCTCCTTACAAAGCGAGAGCATCTGTTCATAAAGCGGCATTGCTTTTTCATATAGCTGCAAAGCGAAATGACTCTCGGCATCAGCCCAACAATAAAAAGAACGCTCCTGAGGCGCAAAGTTCTCCAACAAAGGAATTACCGGATCCAAGCACCTGATGGTTTGCTCATAGTCCCATTCATAATAATAACACACACCCAAATATGCCTTATATCTAGGGTTCAAACGATAGGTTTTGTCGAGCCGTTCCAAAAGTATCAGGCACTCATGATATTTCCTTGAAACGAAATAATCCAGTGCCCTTGCCAACAGTTCGGCATCTTCTTTCTTTTGCTGTAAGAAAGAATTTGGAGCAGCCGGCAACTCTCTCCCACCAGCCTGTATCCCTTTCGCAAACACAAGAATAGGAATCATTACTAACGCCACCATCCCTACGCTCGCTATCCTATTCTTTCTTATCATTTTCTTCTATCTGTTCCTCAAACTCATAGCATCCTGCATCTGGTTTCTCATCACGACGAAGTCCCTGTCGGTCGGTAGGCAATGAGCTTGCTGCATCAGCTACCCCGATGGCAGCCGATTCCTTGCGAAGACGGAAGTCGTACTTCAAGTTATCTGTATCGAATAAGCGGAAATGCTTCTCGCCAAATTGGGTTGTATCCTTCAAATCCTCAAAGATAATATTCGTGAACTTCAAGCTGTCATCAGTCGTCATCTTCTCCGTACGCAATACGCAGTGGTCAAAACTGAAATTACAAACTTCATCTTCCTTTGGCGCACTCCATACCACTTCATCGTCGTGGTAGCCCGTAACCAGCGAGTTCATAACCTTGAGATTGTTGACAGGAGGCATGAATCCGATAGCCGTAGCCCGACGACCATCAAACGGATAGAACTGGGCAATGGTACATCCATTCACTTCTACATCGCCGCCATGTACATAAAGCGGATGCTCCAGCGTATTGGATAATTGACTATTGTATATCTGAACCTTGGCCGAATCTACCATCACACCATATCCTTGACAATTGTGTACCGTAGAATTCTGCAGGAGCAACTTTTGCCTGGTTACATCACAGGAATCCACCAAGATGCCATGATAGGCACTATGGATATCAGCATAGCTGATGACATTATCATACGAAGAAGCCATCAGTTGGATACCTTGCCACTGTCCCGGAGTGCGATCGTAAGGCAGATAATCAAACATATTGTCGATTCTATCTCCTCTCATCACCACCTCCTTGCCTTGTTCACCCTGAACACGAAGGGTGCCATAAACCTTCAGTCCGGCATTTTCATGAAAGAACAGTCGAGTACCTGCGCCTATGGTAAGCGTAGCCACGCTATCCACGCACATGCCGCCATAGATAACAATAGGTCTGCTTCCTTGAATGGTAGAATCTTTCTTGATGATTGGACTATTCAGCAAAGTAGCATCCCAGGAATAAGCTTTCAGGTTTATCTTTTGCTGCACTCCGCTCTCCAACTGAAAGAGCAGGTTATCTTCCACCAGCTGCGGTTCATCCTGATATTGCTGGTGCGAGGTAAGTTCCACGAACACACGAATACTATCCCCCTTACGCACCTCTACATTCTGAGTTTGGAAGCCTGCGGTTTGTCCCAGAAACGATCCATCTACATTTACCCGGTATCCGGTCTGATTGCCGTTTTCCAATCTTACGGAAGAACAGCGCAATCCCTTTCCCGTACGATTATACACCCAGAAGCTTCGAGTGGGCGTAGGCACATTCGAGAAAGTAGTGTCTAAACTTACAGTATCCGTGGAAAACGAGAGCAAGTCGGTTCTAGATGATGAAAAACTCTCATCATCTGCACAACTTACCATGAAGGCAGTAGCCATACCACCTATTAATATATATAAAAATCCCTTTTTTCGTTTCATATTTATAAAACGAAAAAAGGGATTAAATATTGCATGATTCTTGTCATCCAAGAATATTAGAAAGCAAAAGTTGCTTACATGGTTCATAAATAAGTCAAAGACTTACATGAACATGGCAAAGATGGAAGAACCTACCACCGTCATAATACCACATACCACAATAGAAAGACTACTCATCGCACCTTCGATGGTACCCATTTCCATTGCCTTTGCCGTTCCCAGAGCATGGGCAGAACAACCAATGGCTATACCCTTGGCTATAGGTTCCTTGATGCAAAGCAGCTTGAGGAAATTCTCGGCAAAGATGTTACCCAAGACACCCGTCACAATGATAACCACTACCGTAACAGAAACATGTCCTCCCAACTCCTCGGAAACACCGATACCGATGGCAGTGGTGATAGACTTCGGCAGGAAGGTGACGTATGCTGCATGGTCGAAATGGAAGAGTAAAGCCAGAATCAATACAGAACAGAGACTCGCCAATACTCCCGACAAGATACCTATCAATACTGCGCGATAGTTCTTCTTGAGCAGTTCTACCTGCTGATAGAGCGGAACAGCCAGACAGATGGTTGCCGGAGTAAGCAGATAACTGATACAGTTGGCCCCCGCACTATACGTCTTATAATCCACCCCTGTCAGCAGCAAGGTTACTATCACCAAGATGATAGAGATAAGCAAAGGATTCATCAACGACCATCCCGTCTTTACCTTCAGCAACATACCGATGGCGTATGCAGCCAGACTGATTAACACTCCGAAAAACACAGAGTCTTGAAACAAAGGAAGCGATGCGGTCAGCATCAAAACAGAAGATAAGAAAACCGTTATCATTTCTTCGCCTCCTTTCCCTTTCTGATAACAAACTGCGTAATCCACCCTGAAGCACCCATGACCACAAAAGTACTGATTACGGTTACCGCAACATACTGCAGCAAGGAATCAGCTATCGATTGCCAGGAATCAATGAGTCCCACTGCTGCCGGAATAAACATCACAGGCATGACAGCAATCAGGAAACCACTTGTTTCCCTGATATGCTTCACCTTGACCAACTTTAACTCTAATGCCGCAAAAAGTAAGACGATGCCATAAATACTGGCAGGGATAGGCAGCGGCAAAAGATAATGAAGCAATTCTCCTGCAAAAGAAAATGCTATGATAATTAAAAACTGAATCAAAAATTTCATCCTAAATACTATTTACTTTGAACTTGACCATTAGTAGTTCTTTTAAAGAACTCCCAGCAATCAACTCCTCGCTTCTACAATACCGCTTCCACATAAGATTCGATGGCATTCGCCGTCTTCTCAACACCCAAGCGAACTGTGTCTAGACAGACATCGTAATCATCCGCATTACCCCAAGTAAGTCCGGTATAATACTGATGATAAGCCACACGGCAATCATCTGCATGTTCCACAAACTCAGCAGCCTCATTACGAGCCAGCCCCTGTTCTTCCTGGATTTCCTCAATACGAGCTTCAATACCACCCTTCAGGAACACCGACACCAGGTCTTTACGCTCTCTAAAGATGTAGTTACCACATCGTCCGATGATGATGCAATTCTCCTGTCCAATCATATCCGCTAAGGCACGAAGAGGTTTTTCGGTGAGCAACCTCTGGTTCTCACCTAGGGAAGACATAGAAAAGAGCAGTTCATCCACAGGAGTTTCATCGAAGAAAGCTTCCATCTCATCCAGGATGCCACGCTTTTCTGCCATTTCCATCAAATTCTTACGGGTATAAAAAGGAATACCATAATGTTCGGCAAGCAACCTGCCCACACGAACAGCGCCACATCCACATTGGCGCGCAATCGTAATAATCATGATAGTACTACTATTTTAAATTATAAACTTTAAATACTAAATATCCAATATAGTTAATCATAAGACATGAAAAGTATATATAGCAAGAAAGCTAAGAAGATTAAATTCTTCTTAGCTTTCTTGAAAGTCGGGGCGACAGGATTCGAACCTGCGACCACCTGTTCCCAAAACAGGAGCGC
>USJX01000071.1 GCA_900555035.1 uncultured Prevotella sp. | reverse complement strand
GGATATGGACAGCCGAAGCTCCGATTTTTAATGCCGGAGCAATATCGCTCTTGAAGCTGTTGCCCACCATCACGAGTTCATCAGGATTTACCTCCAATTCCCTGCAAAGGCGACGATAAGCCTCGGGTGTCTTGTCGCTCACGATGCTTACCACATCGAAATAACGCTGCAAGCCCGAACGCCACAACTTGTTCTCCTGGTCCATCAACTCGCCTTTAGTAAAAACTGCAAGCTTGTATTTCAAAGATGCATTTCCTGCATTTTGTATTAATCTATCCTTCAGACAGGCTATTGTCTTCTCTACGCCTTCCAAAGGCTTGGCATCAAGATGCAACAGACTCTTGCCCAAATCCACTATTTGGGCGATGACATTTGCCTCCACCTTTCCATGACTCACCTTCACGGCATTCTCTACCAGCGAGATGGTGAAAGCCTTGCAGCCGTAGCCCAGGTCGGGCATGTTCTTACTCTCAGTTTCCAGGAGAGCGGCAGAGATTTCCTTTTCGCTTCCAAACTCCGAAAGCAGTTGGCAATACTCATGTTCCACCTCCTCAAAGTAGTTTTGCAATGCCCACAACGTATCATCGGCATCAAAAGCTATCGCTTTGATATGTTTTAATTTCTCCATCATATTCTTTTTCTTTTCTATTATTATCGGAAAAATCTGTTTTTTATTATCTTTATCTCCTTTTTTCTTTCTTTCAAGAAAAGCACAAAACGACCCGATTTTAACTGGAATTTGTTTCAATAATAGAAACTCTCCGTTTCTAATATAGAAACAAGATATTTCTAATATAGAAACAAACTGTTTCTAAGGGTGAAACAAAAAGGGGTGAAATGCTTTGTGCACCCCACCCCAAATATAACAACTCTTGACTCTTTATCAGAGCAATTCTTACTCGTCCCAAATAGAGTAATACTTGCGAGATCCTACGGAACCATCAGAGTTCACCTCTCCATATCCCGGAGCATCATCAGGAAGACCTGATGTACCCAAGTTATTATTAGAAGCAGCCATGATGCTGCACTCATTCTCAATTCTCGCCACCTCAATGGCTGGTTTCATATATTTCTTCATATTGTTTATCAATTTAAAAATTATTATTCTATTTATCTAAACATGTGCATGACGATGATTACTTGGCAATATACTTTTTGCCATTCACTACGTAAACGCCCTTAGCAAGACCATTCAAGTTTGTGGCATTCTTTCTTACGAGCATACCATCGATGCTGTAAACGTCGAAGGTCTTACCTGCGAGCGTCTTCACATCTTCAATACCTGTTGTCTCACCGCTATTGCCACGGATAGAGAAGAACATGGTCTTAGCTGCCGCTGCCGCTGTGCTCACGAAGATGGCACGGAATGCCTTCATGGTCTCAGTACCGTTGGCACTATAGAACAGGTTACGGTTAGCATCGATGAAGTAATCGCCCTCAGCAAGCTGCTTGCCGTTCTCGTAGTTACCTACGAACTTGATCTCGCCTTCGCCTGCCTCCAGGTTGTCAGCTGCCTTGATAGCTACGCCCTGGAAGGTGTAAGTATTACCTGCCTGAGCTGGTTTGATGAGATAAGGCACGTTAGCCTGCATCTCCTCTACCACCTCGAAGTTAAGGGTTGTAGAGGTTTCATTAATAGTAGCATCCTTGTAAGCTGCTACCACTGTTCCCTCGCCAAACTGAGCTGCAATCTGCTTCTTGCTTACAGCGAATGGCAATACGATAGAGTTCCAATGTGTGGTCAATGTACGGTTGAGAGTTACATCAGCCACCTTAGCCTCAGGAGTGCAAGTCTCATTCTCGTTAAGAGTGATAGCATCCAAATTGGCTACCTTGAAGAGGCGAACGTCGCCGAAGCCGAACCAACCAGCCTGGTTCTGTGCCGGCATATTGGCTACTTCCAACTTCACCATACCATCATTGCCTACCTCAAACTCGGCTGTATAATCATTCCATCCACGACCGAACAAACCACCAGTATTGCCGATTTCGTTGATATCAACCTTCTTCTCATCATTGATCAGCATATAGAGGTTGAAACCAGCGAATGCACGAGCCTTGATGGTTACGATATATTTACCTGCCTGGAGACCAGATACGTTCTGATAAGCATGCTGGTTGTTGGCGCTGTCATTATAGTAATCGTAATAAGGAGTTCCGGTAACACCTTCAGATGTGGTCCAAGACTCACCGCTAAGGGTCTGCAAGTTTCCACCATTCTGAGAGCTAGACCATCCATTCAGTTTATCAGCAAAGTTTGCATTTACCACGCTAGCGGTGCAATCTACAGCACCCTTTACGCCCTCAGCCTTACCATTGCTCTCTGCATAAGCACGAGCTGCAGTATAGATGGCATTTGTCTTATCAGTAGCATCCTTGGCAGATGTAGCAGCTTCTACCTGGAGAGCCTCAGCAAAAGCAGCCTTCTTCTCTGCAGAAGCATAAGCAAAGTCAAGTTTCATGGCCTTGGCATCAGCAAGAGCCTGGTAAGAAGCAACGGCAGCAACATAAGTTTCTGTAGCAGCCTTCACTGCAGCAGTAGCTGCATCAATGCTCTCTACGGTAGTACCCTTATCAGCAGCAATAGCTTCATTCAACTTTGTACGCTCCTCACCGGTAACAACCTGATTAGCCTCATTAGTCAAAGCTGCGTTGGCAGCATCTACAGCCTGGTTGTAAGCGACCTCACTTGCTGCGGTATTTGGCTTAGCCATCACTGAGTAATCGCCGAAGCTTGCCCAGTTGTGAATCAAGTTGGCACCAGCCTCGATAGAAATGGTAATTGTGGTTTTCTCTGTAAGAGTGAATGGCACAAAGCGCCACTGCCAGCCATAGCCTTCATTCTTACAAGCATAAGATGCGCCCTCGAAAGAAGCAGTTCCGTCGGTTGCAATACCACGACCTCTGTTGCCGCTAGGGAAGTTTACAACTTCGCCCAATGACGTTTCACCATTCTTTACACTCAATGTCATTGTGGCATCAGCAGACTTACGGCCAGCTGCCTTGAACACATATTCACCTGCAGGAAGAGTAATTTCCTGGCTGGCACTCATCTTCCAACTGTCTGCATTATACCCCTGCTTATCACCATCAATCTGGTTTAAATAGTTTGACTTTGTTCCACTCCAGTGCTCATTATTGAAGTTTGCAGCACCCGATGTAATCCAATCACCCAACTTAATATCGGTAGTATAATCTTTCACTACAGCCTCATATTCTGCCACGTTCATAGTCTGAGCACCCTTGGCTGCTTCTGCAGCAGTATTTGGTCTGGTTGCAAACTGGTCTGCAATGCCTAAACCTTTGAGCACAGTCTTTTCAGCAGCATAGGCTGCATCCCAAGCCTCATAAGAAACCTTTAAGTCAACGAAAGCATTCTTGGCACTATAATACTCTGCCTTGAGTTCTGCCAGATTCTCAGCGGTGGCAGTCTTTGCTATCACATTCTGCAATGCCACATATTCCTCTGTACCTTGTACTATAGCATAAGCTTCATCCTGCAAGAGAGCAGTTCCCTCATCCTGCAAAACCTTGAATTCAGCTACGGCTGCAGCATTCAAATCTACTTCGCCCAAATACTCCAATCTGAATGTGTCAAAGATGGTCCAATCTGCAGCTATCTGTTTCGACTTCTTGATACCAAAGCGCAATGTGCCATCTACTACAGTAACTTCAACTGAATTATTTTTATAAAAACCAGCAGAGAAATAGTTCTGAGCTTCCTCCATAGTATTTGGCTCACCTGATTTATTTTTCTCACCGACATATTCTGCTGAAAAATTATTTTTTTCTGCTAAGATATTCAACAATGGAGTTTCAGCATTATTAGCATACAAAAAGGCATTTTGCGTCTCATTTCCAGAATCATGTCCTCCTGCACGATAAAAGCCCTGACAAGATACACGATATTTACCATTTGGAAGGCCGGTCTTCTCCTGATAAACATCAAAGGTCGTGTTATATTTCTCTGCGCAGCTATTATTAGCCGTAGGTTCACCTTCCCATCCTCTCAAATGACGTTTATTACCATTTTCATCTCTAATAATATCAAAATCAGGATTCGTGATCAAATAGCTCACATCCTGTGGCTTCTCCTCAGTAGCATCCTCCGTACCAATCTTTATCAAACGCCACTGACCGTTAGCCTCAGATCCTGCTGCAGGACCATTGGCATCGAAAGACAAATCAGTGCCTTTTCCAGACCAATAAAGTGTATTAGATTTACAAACCAACTTATAAGTTGGTTCCTCTACTCCTTCTACCTTTTCAAAACTATATGTTCCTTTGCCTTTATTATCGACATAAGCATTATCGCCCAAGCACAAATCGGAATTATAATAAGGTTTAGTTGACACGCGATAGGTACCATCATTTTGTGGCACCAACTCTACCATCATACCCACATTTCCTACAGAGGCATGGGTTCCCCAAGCATTGCCTGGGCACAAATACTGCTTGGCTCCAACATTGTAAAGCAAGAACTGACCTGCGCCAGCCTCACTCACGGTTTCGCTACCATAGCTTTGAGCAGAAAGTCCCAAAGCTAGCGCCATTGAAAACAAAATACGTAGATTTTTTGGTTTCATAATAAAATAATTAAATTAGTTGAAATATAATGACTTCCTAGGAGACTAAGACGAAAGCCCAAGTCCCATTCGTACATTACTTATTATTACTTTTGATTTATTTTTGGTTACTTTGATTTATTTTTAGCGTTAGCTAACACGGAAAGGAATGCTGAAATATCCATCATGGATACTCCAACCTAAGCCAGTCTGTTCACCAGCCATAGAGCCAGTTAAATCACCAGCCACGGTCTCAGCCGTCGTCCCTGTTTCGAAAGACGGATTCACGATTTTCTCCGTGAAATCAGTCCAAGTCTGTGCCTTGGCACAGGTTACGCCACAAGCCAGCAGGATTCCTGTAGCGAAGAGATTTACCTTATTCATATTTCGGTCTTTTGATTCTATAATGTTAGTTATCTAATAATGTTAGTTGTTTTTGAAAACAGCTTTTCACCTTTCGGTACTTACGATTTACTTATGTTTATAAGTTGGTGATGCAAAGTTAAAAATAAATTTTGAAAGCAGAATACTTTTAAGTGTATTTTAACACGATTTTAACACAAAAATCGTATCATTCACACTCTTTTACTTCTTTCAACTAAGAAAAGCACCAAATTTTACCCTATTTTTCTATTTTAACCGGATTGTAACACCTGTTTAAATAGCCTGTAACATCCCTTACGTACCTTTGCACCCGAAAACAAGGGAATATAGGATAATAAACAATAAACATTCATATAATAATGAGTACGATTTATCTTTGTATCGTGATCTTCCTGCTCTGTTTGGCAGTGTTTGATCTCTTCGTAGGAGTCAGCAACGACGCTGTTAACTTCCTGCAATCTGCCATCGGAGCTAAGGTGGCTAAGTTTCGCACGGTGCTGATCATCGCATCCTGCGGTGTGGTATTGGGAGCCATCATGTCTTCAGGAATGATGGACATCGCCCGACACGGCATCATGAGTCCAGACCACTTTACCTTCGAAGAAGTGATGACGCTTTTCCTAGCCGTCATGGTGACGGATATCATCATCCTGGACGTGTTCAACACGCTGGGTATGCCAACATCAACCACCGTTTCGCTGGTGTTCGAGCTGTTGGGAGGTGCCTTTATCCTCGCTACATTGAAAATGTACGGCGACGATAGCCTCAACTATGGCATGCTGCTCAACAGCAACAAGGCCTTGGAGGTTATCATGGGTATCTTCTCATCCGTTATCATCGCCTTCGTATTCGGTGCTTTCGTGATGTGGCTTTCCCGTATCATCTTCACCTTTAACTATCGCAAGCATTCACGCTACAGCATCGCCATCTTCGGTGGTATCGCCTTCACAGCCCTCTCCTACTTCATCTTCATGAAAGGTTTGGGCAAGAGTCCTTACCTGCCTGCAGAATGGCGCGACTTTATCGACCAGAACCTGGGCTTGCTGCTCTGCATCACCTTTGTGGGTTCTGCCATCGTGATGGAGTTCCTGCACCTCTGCCGTGTCAACATCTTCAAGTTCACCGTGCTGATGGGTACTTTCGCCCTGGCGATGGCTTTCGCCGGCAACGACTTGGTAAACTTCATCGGTGTGCCTCTGGCTGGTCTGTCTTCTTATCAGGATTATATGGCGAATGCCAACGGTGCTACACCAGACCAGTTTATGATGACTTCTCTGATGGATAGCGCCAAGACTACCCCAGTATATCTTCTCGCAGCCGGTGCCGTGATGATCATCGCCATGGCAACCTCAAAGAAGGCACAAAACGTGATCAAGACTTCTGTGGATTTAAGCCGTCAGGACGAGGGTGATGAGATGTTCGGAAGTTCATCTGCAGCTCGCGTGATTGTACGCAACTGCCAGGCTACAGATTCATGGCTGAAGCAGTTCATGCCAAAGGCTTTGATGAACTGGATTAACAGCCGATTCGACAAGAGCGATGTAGAGTTGGAAGAAAGTGCTGCCTTCGACGTGGTTCGTGCAGCCGTTAACCTGGTATTGGCAAGTATGCTTATCACCATCGGTACCAACCTGAAGTTGCCACTCTCTACCACCTACGTTACCTTTATGGTGGCTATGGGTTCTTCACTTGCCGATAGAGCCTGGAGCCGTGAGAGTGCCGTATTCCGTGTAACTGGTGTATTGAGTGTGATTGGTGGATGGTTTATTACAGCCGGTGTGGCATTCGCAGCCTGCGCCATCGTTTGTCTTGTCATGCACTTCGGCGGTGTAGGTATCCAGACCTGCTTCATGGCATTGGTTATCTTCCTGCTCATCCGCAGCAACATCCAGTATAACAAGAAGGCAAAGGAAGAGAGCAAGGGCAGCACCTTCCAGCTGATGATGCGCTCACACGACCCAGAGATTGTATGGGATTTGCTTCGTCGCCAAGTATCACGCACCCAGGCTTACGTTTGCCACTTCGCCCTGAACGAGTTCAACCAGATTATGGATGGTCTTGCCAACGAGAAGCCTAAGGAGCTTCGCCATGCCAATAAGGAGTTGAAGAAGGAGCAGGATATGCTGAAGAAGTTCCGCCGCCAGGAGATGCTCGGTTTGAAGAAATCGCCTATGGAGATTGCCATCGAGCGCAACACCTGGTTCCACTTGGGTGCCAACAGCAACCAGCAGTTCCTCTACTCTCTTCGCCGTATGCTTGACCCAATCAAGGAGCACGTGGACAACAACTTCAACCCACTGCCTGCCGAATATATCAAGGAGTTTGCTCCTGTTCGCCAGAAGATTAACGACCTAATGCGCATGAGCTGCGAGCAGATTGAGACCAGCCGTTACGAGAACTATCGCGAGATTCTCGCCGAGGCTGATGCCTGCAAGGATGAGCTGAGCGAACTTCGCCAGAAGCATATCGACCGCATGCAGCATCTTTCTGATAACTCGCTGATGCAGATTTCTCTGGTTTACCTGAATATCTTGCAGGAGAGCCAGGAGTTCCTGAGCGTAATGAGACACCAGCTCAGAGCTGCCAAAAAGTTTATGGAGAAATAAAGGACTGGGGGCTGGGGACTCTCGGTAGAACCGAGAGGAACTGTGGCTCTCTAATGAAAGAAGAACTGAATATTATAGACCCGCCATTCACGACAAGATGGCGGGCTTTTCTGTTTTTCTCGTTCTTTTCTGCCGATTTGGCAGAACCTTTGACTTTGGTACAAGGATTGCAAGAAGAGGAAGTGTCAATAAGTTGATTAGTTTTCATAGAAGATTGTTTCATTAAAGATTGTTTGGTTAGGTTAAATTGTTTAGATTCGGTTAGTTTGTTTATATAGATTAGATTGTTTAGGTTAGGTTTAGTTAGATAGAAGCCCCAAGTGCTAGTGATAGTACTTGGGGCTTTTTTATTTGAAAAACTCGGGTAAATATTTGGCGGTTAGAAAGAAAAGTTGTAATTTTGCAGCCCGATTATAAATTATAAGTAATATTGTATCAACCCGAGTGCTTGGTAAACCTCGTAAAAAACAAGAAAAATGGAAAAGAAAACAACTCAAGTGAGTGTGCTGTTCATGCTTTTCAGCATACTCTTCTGCGTTTGTCTCATTGCAGCAAACGTGCTCGAAACAAAGCAAATCGCCGTAGGCCCCATCTCATTGACCGGTGGCCTCATCGTGTTTCCGGTAAGTTACATCATCAACGATGTGGTGTGCGAAGTATGGGGCTATCAGAAAACCCGTCTTCTCATTTGGACTGGCTTCGCCATGAACTTCTTCTTTGTAGCCCTGGGTGCCATCTGCGACTGGATTCCTGCCGCTCCCTATTGGACGAACGATGCCGGTTTCCATGCCATCTTCGGTCTGGCTCCCCGCATTGCAGCCGCCTCTTTCGTGGCATTCATCGTAGGTTCCTTTGCCAATGCCTATGTGATGAGCGTAATGAAGATTCGTGATGGCGGCAAGCATTTCTCCGCCCGTGCCATCTGGAGCACCGTGGCAGGCGAGAGCTGCGATAGTCTGATCTTCTTCCCTCTTGCCCTGGGTGGAGTGGTCCCTACTTCAGAACTGCCCTGGCTGATGCTCTGGCAGGTGGTGTTGAAGACCATGTACGAAATCATCGTGCTTCCTGTCACCATCCGTGTGGTCAATACTATCAAGAAACACGAGGGCGAGGATGTGTATGACAATAACATCTCCTACAACATCTTCAAGTTGGGAGCTATCAATATTTAACATTAAACATCAAGACAATGGATAGAAAAGAAGATGGGTTGAAGGCACTGGGTGCCAAGACCCAATATAAAATGGATTATGCACCAGAGGTATTGGAAACCTTCGTGAACAAGCACCCAGGCAATGATTACTGGGTACGTTTCAACTGCCCTGAGTTCACATCACTCTGCCCTATCACGGGACAGCCTGATTTTGCAGAGATCCGCATCAGTTATATTCCTGACGTGAAGATGGTGGAGAGCAAGAGTCTGAAGCTTTACCTCTTCAGTTTCCGCAACCACGGCGATTTCCACGAGGATTGCGTAAACATCATCATGAAGGACCTCATCAAGCTGATGGACCCTAAGTATATTGAGGTAACAGGTATCTTTACTCCTCGTGGCGGCATCAGCATCTGGCCTTACGCCAACTATGGCAAGCCAGGCACGAAATACGAAAAGCTCGCTGAGCAGCGTTTCGCCACACACGAGTAAGCTCGATTTCGCTCTATGGAGTTTTACCCCACTGAGCGATATATCTATTTTCTAAATATAAGCAAAAATCTCCCACAGATTTCACAGATTTACACAGATAGGCTAACGCCCTGCTTTTTCGGAAGAAAAAAAATATCTGTGTAAATCTGAGAAATCTGTGGGACTTTTATTTATCAAACACAGAATTTATCATCCGTGAGATTGTTTATGGGAACTGAGGATAATCCTCGAAGCGAGGCTTGCGCTTTTCCAGGAATGCCTTGCCGCCTTCCTGCGCCTCATCCATGGTATAATAAAGCATGGTGGCATCGCCAGCCAACTCCTGGATACCAGCCTGACCATCCAACTCGGCATTCAAGCCAGCCTTAATCATGCGGAGAGCCAGCGGAGAACGCTCCATCATGATTTCAGCCCACTCCACGCAGGTATCTTCCAACTGGTCGAGAGGAACCACCTTGTTAACCATTCCCATCTCTTCTGCCTCCTTCGCAGAATACTGCTTGCAGAGGAACCAGATTTCGCGTGCCTTCTTCTGACCTACCATTCGTGCCAGATAAGAAGAACCGAAACCTGCATCGAAGCTTCCCACCTTAGGACCGGTCTGTCCGAAGATGGCATTCTCTGAAGCAATGGTCAGGTCGCACATCACATGGAGCACATGGCCGCCACCGATGGCATAACCATTTACCATGGCAATCACCGGCTTTGGCAAACGGCGAATCTGCATCTGTACATCGAGCACATTGAGACGAGGCACGCCATCGTTGCCTACGTATCCGCCCCTACCCTTCACATGCATATCGCCACCGGCACAGAACGCCTTGTCGCCAGCACCCGTCAAGATAACCACTCGGATATCCAAGCAGTCACGACAGTAGTTGAAAGCCTGCGCCATCTCCCAGGTGGTCAATGGGGTGAAGGCATTGCGATAGCGCTCACGATTGATGGTAATCTTAGCGATATGATTATACTCCTCGAAGATGATTTCCTTGAAATCAAAACCTTCTATCTTTTTCCATTCTCTCATATTTGAAAACTATTATAATATTCTTCTATTACTTGATTATCTGTTTCTATATCCGTTAGCACTTCCAGGAGCATCGGTCTCTCAGATTCGGTATGGATGAGCCAGTCGATGCCCTCGCGTAGAGATATCATATCATCGGCATTCTGATAGGCTACATTCTGTGTCTGACAAACGTGATAGGCCGAGGTGCAGTGCTCAGCCATCACCAGCTTCTCACGTGCCGCACTCTCCTTCAATCCCTTGAACTTGGCAAAGATGGCTCCACCGCCATTATTCAAGAGCAAGATGCGTAGGCTGCCATTAAGATTCTGATTCCAGAGAGCATTCTGATCGTAGAAGAAACTCAGGTCACCCAGCACGCAGAATACCTTCTGTTGGCTCTTGGCATCAGGATGATGATACTCCGAGAGATAGACAGACAAACCTGCAGCAGTAGATAGAGATCCCTCGATGCCATTCACGCCCCTATTGCAATGCACATATTGGCGAGCATAGATGCAGGCCAGTCGAATCGCCATACTATTGCCATAAAACAGACGGCATTCACGGGTATCATCCAGCGAATGAGCCAGATATTCTGTTTGGAAAGCCTTTACGGCAGCCATACTGCTGAATGGCGGTTCGTAATCGAAAGCATGGCGCTTTGCCGCCAGAAGTGCCTTCTCCCAACGCTCTCTGTATGCATTCACATCATCCCGATAAGCCAGATCGTAAGAAGTCATGGCATCCGCCAGCAGGGTGGTATCGCATTGGAAAATGCGATCGATACGCATAAAGGTATCGATGTAATCACCATCGGTACTAGCACGCCATACCTTGGCTCCCTTCTTCACGGCAAGGCGAAGGAACTGCTTCAGGCGCTTGCTCACCAGGGTACCTCCTACATAGAGGATAAAATCGGGCATATAACTCTCGTCATCCCCCACCTTATTCAACACTTCATCGAAATTGGTAACCAGGAGATTGCGAGAGAAATCCCGGCATGCAGGATCTTCGCTCGATGTTCCCAAAGCCGTAGGTTCGATGAGCGTAACGGTTCGCCAATCAATCTGCTTGATTCCATCGAGCCGACTGCATGGGTAATCCTGCCCCACTACTATCATCGGTTTTCTGGCATTCAGAAAATCAAGCATATCCCCATAATGGAAACTGCCACCAAAGAGATTGCTCTTCACATAATCCACCCAGTGAGTTTTCGGAAGTTTATCTACCGTAAACTGATAGAGCGGTTCGGCAAGTTGTATATTAATATGTACAGGTCCTATCTTTCGATGCACGCAATCGATGATAGCCTCATGTACCAACCGTTCACAATGCCACGCCTGTTCCTCGTTGGAAATGATAGGAAGATTCACGCTCCGGTTCACCATCGTTCCGAAGACGTTGGCTTGCGGAAGGGTCTGTCCATCCTGCTGTCCTATCCAGGCTTCGGGTCTGTCGGCAGAAATCACGATGATAGGTACCTTCTGATAATATGCCTCGCAGACAGCCGGATAGAGATTGAGCAATGCCGAACCGGAAGTGACGCATACTGCCACTGGAGCCGGACAAGGAGCCGGATTGCCCAAGGCAATGCCCATAGCCACAAAACCGGCACTGCGCTCATCGGTAACAGGATAGCAGGTAATTCCCTCCGTTTCATTGAGATTATGTACGATAGGCGCATTGCGACTTCCCGGGCAAACCACCACCCTTCTCACACCATGCGATTGTAGAACACCCGTCAGGATATTGACATTTTCTATATTACTAAACATAAACTATCTACTATAAACTATCAACTAAATCAAAACCCGTCTGATGGTCTGCATCTTAGCTTCTGTTTCCTTCCACTCCTTCTCCATCTCACTTTCCTTGAGCAATCCGCCGCCGGCATAGAGTTCACAGGTGCCATCCGGCAGGATATTCATACATCGGAGGGAGACGAAAAGCTGGGTCTTTCCCTGCGGAGAGACGGGCCCCACAAAACCGCTGTAGTATTTGCGGGGCTGATGCTCATGCTGCAGGATAAACCGGCGGGCCTCATCCTTCGGGATGCCGCAGACGGCAGGCGTAGGATAGAGCGCATCAATCACGTCGCCCAATCTGCCTTCATCACGAAGATGGAAACAGATGTCGGTGCGGAGATGATAGAGATTTGCCGCCATTGTGGTATAAGGCTCCTTCAGCTGATAATCATCAGAGAAAGCCTTGATGCAATCTTCGATATAATCCGTAACATACTGCTGTTCCTCGCGGTTCTTCTGCGACCACTCCACGCCCTCTATCGGATAATCGGCGATGGTGCGGGAGGGTTTCGCCTTTTGTGTTCCAGCCAGCGACATCGTCTGCATCTTTCCCTGTTCCCCCCTGAGCAGAATCTCAGGAGTAGCCATCAGCCACATCCCCGACTGCGGGGTATAGACCAGGGCGACGAAGAGACGGGGATACATGCGGCATGCCTTCATAAAAAGATTTTCGAAATCCTTATGAGCCGTTCGCAAGGTTGCCGTTCTTGCCAGCACTATCTTTCTGAAAGTTCCTTTTTCCAACTCCCGATGGAAACATTCAAAATCTTCGGCATAGATATCATGGGCAGGAATAGTCTCTTCTAACTCCAATTCCGAACCGGAGACAGTTCGTACAGCAGAAGTTGTTCTTGCTCCAGAAATAACTTTTGCAGAAGAGCCTACTTTTGCATCAGGGATAGCTGCATCAGAAATAGCCAGAAGCCTGCTTTCATCGGGATGAATGAGCAGCACAGGACAGTTGCCGGATGGCGAGAACGGAGCTATTACAAAGCCCTCCTTGCCATTCAGTTCTGCCACAGAGGAGAGCACTTCCGGCTCCCCCTGATGCTGCGTCACAAAATTTGCGTGATGCAGATAAGGCAAACGATAGTATGCAAATGCTGTCATACCTTATTTTTCTGTCTTTTTAGGAGTAAACACATAGTTGGTTACCTGCACGGTGCAAATCAGTTCACCCGCAGTGTTCTTGATGGCTACCTCCCAGGTATGCAAGGTTCTTCCCTTATGCACGAGTTTGGCGTATGCCGTAACCGTATCTCCCTCGCTAACAGCCTGAATATGAGTACCGCTCACATTGATACCCACAGCTATCTGTCCCGGGCACGTTGCCAGGGAGCCGATGCCAGCCACATTCTCGGCAAGTGCCAAAGAAGCACCACCGCTCAGGAAGCCGAAAGGCTGGCGATTGCGCTCATCCACCTTCATAGAAGCCTGAAGCGTATCAGGCTCAGGGGTTGAGATAAAATGCATTCCGAGGGTTTTAGAGAGTCCATCGGTTTTGCTTATTCTTTTTACTAATTCGTCTATGTTCATCCTTATCAAAATTTAAGTTGGTTGTTTGGGAGGACTTCCAGGCTAACCATGTTCCAGCTTGACTCATACTTGATTCCGCCTTGACTTGGTTTCCATTTGACTTAGTTTTAATTTCACCAGTCCCCCATTTTCTTGCAAAAGTAATGCAAATCCAAGACAAAACAAAATAAATAAGCCTTTTTTAACTAGAGAGGTGATTCTTTTCATATAAATCACCTTATTTATATTAAAAAGCATAAAAATAGCACAAGAGTTTGGAAAATTATTTGTATTTTTGCACCAAAAATAAGGAAATAAAAAGATATATCTGAATATAATATGAACATTTTAGAGTTAAGCGAACAGGAAATCGTTCGCAGACAGAGTCTTCAGACATTGCGCGAGATGGGCATCGACCCATATCCAGCAGCAGAGTTTCCAACCAACGCATTCAGCACCGACATCAAGGCTGAATTCAAGGACGAGGACGAGCCACGCCAGGTAGTTATCGCCGGACGTATGATGGGTCGCCGCGTAATGGGTAAAGCAAGCTTCGCAGAGTTGCAGGACTCAAAGGGAAGAATCCAGGTCTATATCGCCCGCGACGAGATTTGTCCAGACGAGAACAAGGACCTTTACAATACAGTATTCAAGAAGC
>USJX01000070.1 GCA_900555035.1 uncultured Prevotella sp. | reverse complement strand
GTCCCTCTGCCCATGGTACAACCGTGGTACAAAATTACTATAAACGGATGAAACTTGCAATAGGCGGTTGGAGCGTTATGTTAATGAATATTTATTGAAAATGAGCTATTTATGACGTTTCTCTAAGTTTTGTTTGGAGTTCTTTTAGATGCGTTTTAGTCCATATGACATGCATGATTGATTGTGTCGAAGAACTTACTAATGTCCATATCAAGCACCCAGGGATTCACATAGCAGCGCTCCTTAGCCTTGGCTATGGCTTGATGCGCTCCCTTGCCTGGACGATAGCCGTAGGAATCTTCCTTGAAGATAGGTTCGAGTATGGGAGTCAGTACTGATACTACTACCTGCTGCGCTATTCTATCTTCAATCGTCGGTATGCCCAGAGGGCGAGTACCACCATTGGATTTTGGTATTTCTACCAGCTTTACCGCTTTGGGAAAGTAGCATCCAGAACTCATGCGATTCCATATCTTATAAAGGTTCTTGGACATTTCTTTGTCAAATGTCTTTTGGTCAACCTTATCGATACCCGCACTGCCCTTGTTTTCCTTCACCTTGTGGTAAGCTTCCCACACCAATCGCTTGTCTATTACAAAAGGTTTTGCCTCGTTCATTGTTTCATCCTCAATTTCTTAAGTTGGACTTTAAATTTGGCTAAGCACGCTACCCCCTTCGCTCCATCCCCATTACAGAGACTTCAACACTACTACGAGGTAGTCCGCCACAGACATGGACTTCAGTACTTTCTGCCTTGCGTGTCACGGCTCTCGGCATTTTCCCTTAGCATTCCATGTCTATTTCTCCTGTTCCTCTAAAGAGCCCATGTCAAGTTCATGCCATCTCTACACCGCACACCCAGCAGACAGTAAACAGGTTTCCTCTGCCATTATCCCAAGATAAATAAAAGACCTTGGTTCTGATGTGACTTGCTAAATTTGCTAACGATGCTTCATCAATGGTTCACTTGCGTTCATCTCCTTGACACATACCTTGCCAACCTTACGGAAGGCTTTCAATTGTCGTTCACCACCCATCTGTTTCCATCAGAGCAGCACAAAGTGGTTTGCAATCAGCACCTGCATGCCGAATGCGGTGGGTCTGCCACCATCTCTTTAGAAGTTACGACAGAAATCCATCAAATATAGCCAATATCGGACTTCATTCTGTCTCAGGACACACTTTATCTCTGCAAATATACGCCAAATGAGTGAAACTACCATAGAAATTCTGATTTTTAACACTCTCAATCTCATCATCTGTAGATAAATGGGGCGAGATGATAAAGACAATAAGTGGCGTGCATGTGCGCTTGACCAAAGAACAGGCTGCTGCTCTTGCCGAAATTCATAAGTTCTCAGGCATTTCTACCTATTTTGTTGTAAATAAGGAAGGAAAGATAACTTATCAGAAGACAAGCTTTCCTGGAGTGGAAACGTTAAGGGAGCAACTGGTATCTGCCATGCGTTAACGTTCGGTCCCGAACAGTTGAGATACCGTTTATGTATGGTTGAAATTGCCCTTTCAGGCAGCTCCAACCATACAGGTAGAAAAACTTCCCTTTAAAACTTATATATAGGTAAAACCCTGACCTTATATCCATTTTTCTCAATTACCCTTTCCTCCCTCATCGTGACAATGATTAGATTGGAGCATTTGAGTTCTCCGGCACATTCTATGATGCTATCTACCTTACGCTTGAGTGTCCGTTCGGAAGAAAGATCATAACATACCTGAATGAGACTCTCTACATGGGTACCTTGCCTGGTTACAAAATCCGTCTCCTTATCATTACGGGAACGGTAATAGAAAAGAGAGGTTTCCGTATGATACCCCCTGCGAACCAACTCGATAAAGACCTGATTTTCCAGTAACCTGCCCAAGTTCTCACTCACGCTAAAAGCCTTGGCTTCTACAAAACCATTATCAACCACATATACTTTTTGGGGAGCTTTCTTCATCAGTTTCAGCTTGTTGCTGTAACGCGGCAGATAATATAAGAGATAGGGCTCTCTTAAATACCCCATAAATTTCTTGGTTGTAGCTACGCTGGAAAATCCAAGTTCTTCTGACAGTTCATTGGCACTGAAAGGATTGCAGAAATTAGATACCAGATACATGGCCAAGTTATTTAAGTCCTCTACATTACGCACTCTATGACGCTTGGCGATGTCTTTCCAGATGATGGAATCAAAAAGAGTGGAAAGATAGTTTTGAGTCAGACCTCTTGCTGCTACTGTCTCCGGATAGCCACCATGGTGCAGATAGTCTGCCATGAGCGAGAAGTCGGATGCGCTATCTTTCATATCCGATACTTCTGCAAGACTTCTGTGATTCCAGATGAAGAATTCAGAAAGACTGAAAGGCAGCATCTCTATCTGAATATATCTACCTGTAAGCAATGTTGCCATTTCGCTACTCAGCAGTTTGGCGTTACTTCCCGTAATAACCATGTTGATTCCCATGCGGTAAAGCTTGGAGACCCACAAATCCCAACCATCCATATTTTGAACCTCATCAAGTAGAAGAAACTCGAAGTCGGGATAAACGGCAAGCAGAGTTTCCAAAACCAAATCATCGTCCCAGGCATTCAGTAACTTTCCGTCATCAAAATTCAAATAGGCAAAGTTCCTGCCCTTCAACATCAGCAAAGCCTCTGTTGACTTACCTGTTCTTCTTGGCCCTGTTATCAACTTGATTTGCTTACTTGCCAAAAGCTCGTCCACATCATACTTGGTATGACGTGTAAGATAAGGACGGGAAAGCAGAATATCCCGTTCCTTTTTCTGGTTATTGATTATTGTTCTCATTTCTCTTCCGTCGCATTGATTAAACCGGGGGCAAAGATACGAAAAATATTCAAAATCTCGTCCGTATTGAATAAAAAAGTACTGATTTTATTCAATACGATGAACAAAATGAATAAAAACCATACTTTATATTGGTATTTGAAGCTTGAATGTACCGTAGAATCTTGCAGAACTACAGAACTTTCTGCGAAAAAATAATCCCTATGCATGCCAGGTAAGACCAATTGAGAACTGGCGTATGAAATGAATTTCGTATCTTTGCACCGTCAATCAGAATGATGGACTTCGCCCGCGTAAAAAACGGACGGACCTTGTTAACTTTAAATCTAATAGGAGACACAACTATGATTCTTTTCAAGATTCTGAAGAACATGAACAAAGAGATGAAGGAGGCATACGGAAAGTACTATGCCTACCCAGTGATTACCAAGACCGTGGACATCGACGGACTCGCTAAGCAGATGGCTGCCTACAACACTGGCTTCTCGGAGGGACAGGTGAAGGGTATGCTCGCCGATATGGTGAAGCGTATCAAGGAGAACATCACCAACGGATTTGCCGTGAAGATAGACGACCTCGCCATCTTTACCTGCGGCATCGTGAACAAGGAGGGCGCTACAGACAAGGCGAAGTTCTCCGTAGCTGCCAACATCGAGAGCATCAAGCTCCGCGCTCGTGCCACCGGCGAACTGACCCGAGCTAACCTCAACCGCGAGGCTTCGCTCATGGATATCGAGAAGCTTGCCAATCTTTCAGGCGCAGGCACTGAGAATGGCACTCCGGGCGATACTCCAGGCGGCGGCACCACTGACCCTGGTGACAAGAAGGATGAGGAGAACAAGAACCCTGGAGGCACCGGAAGCGAGGGTACTGGAAGTGAAGGCACGGGCAGCGAAGGTTCCGGAAGCGACTCTGGCCACGTAAATCTGTAAAAGCAGATGAAACTCCAGCCTATTTCGTTACACTGAAAAAAGAATGAAACCATACCATGGAAACACCTAAGAAAATCACATGGGTCAGCATCCTCTATGCCGTGATACAGGCGATTGTGGCCGCTCTTACCGCTCTCGGCGTAAGCTCCTGCACACAAATCCAGATGTGATGTCTGGCACCCATGAAATCATCTAAAAAATGTAATGCTATGATCAAAGACTCTTATCCTATGAACATCGGTGGTGAGCTGATAAGAAATGAACTGAAGCTGCTCACACGAATGGAACAGGGAAACCTGATGGGAGGCAGCAACTCCGTAAGATTCCTCATTCTGCACTGTTCTGCCACGAGATGTAACCAGAGTTACACCGTGGAACAGATGAAGAAGGACCACAAGTCACGCGGATTCATGACCATCGGCTATCACTTCTATATCCGTCGTGACGGTACGATGACGCAGCACCGCAGACTGCTGGAGGTGGGGGCGCACGCTCGCCCATACAACCGATGCTCCATAGGCATCTGCTATGAGGGCGGACTGGACGAGAACGGCAAACCTGCCAACACGCTCACCCGGGAACAGTATGACCGACTGCATGACCTTTTCTACATTCTGCATCAGCTCTTCCCGATGGCGAAGATAGTGGGCCACCGCGATTTGCCTGGCACTACGCCAAAAGACTGTCCTTGCCTGGATGCAGCAAAACTGTTTGGAGACATTGATTCATAAGGAACTCCGGAAAGAGACTCCAGAAACGGACTCCGAAAACGGAAGACTCGGAAAAGAAGAGGGTGTGCTATGATGATTCATAACCCACCCTTTTCTTTTGCCGCTTATCTCTCTTTCTCATTTACCGTTTATGCCTCTTTTTCATTTATCGTTTATACCTCTTTTTCTACACTTTAATCCTAAAAAAGCTAACAATTCGCACAAAACTTCTGCTTTTTATAAATTCTTGTGAACAAACATGCAATTTTATTGTCTTTTTATAAGATAAATGAAAAATTATCATTATCTTTGTAATCGGTTTAAAACATATATTATACAGTATGAATAATTACAAGTACATCAAAGCAAAGGTTTTACGAGTAGATGAGGAAGAACACAAGTTCGTCATCGAAGTGGAAAACAGAATCTACAAGGTAGCACAGATTGACTTCCAGAGAAGGCAACCCGCCCCTGAAAGGCTCAACTGTGTGATGATTACCACCCACCTGGGAAAGGTTTTCATAGCCCAGAACATTGAGCACCTGATGAGAAAACACTACAAGGAAAATGATGAGGTAAACTTCAAGATCAAGATGGCGCTGGGAAACTTCTACCATCTGGAAGATGAATTCGGATTCACCGCCATGCTGAAAAGAGACATGGTGATCAATGCCGCCCTGACCCCTATGGTGAGATGCCGAATCATGAAATTCCACCAGAAATACATGGATGTGCAGCTGGTAGAGGTGCTGGGCGCCGACAAATCGGAATTCTCAATGTCTGAAAAGGAATTCTATGACATCATAGGAGATGAAACCTGGAATACACAGGAATTCAGAAGACTGATGCTGGGAGATACGCCATCGGATATCTTCGACCTGGAATGCCACAGATGGATTACAGGCATATCTGACACCCTGAACCAGGATGAACTGCAGGTGCTGCTCAGACAGATACAGACCCACTGCATGACTACGCTGGAAAGCGAAAACCTGCTGCCACGATGCAAGGAGGCAGAACGTGTGCTGCTGGAACAGCGATTCACCGACATCATCGAGCTGCTATCCTATTACATACAAGCCATCGAAATTCTGAGAAAGGGAAAAGCCGAGGAAACCATCAGCAGAATCCTTTCTACCCTATCTACATGCGCCTATATCTACCATCCGAGAAAGCAATTCTGCATCATGCAGTGCATCTTCATGCTCGACTTCTCGATGATGGAGAAATTCATCGACACCATACTTTCCACCCTGAGAAGCCATGAGGTGTATCTGTGGAACAGAAAGCCTTTCCAGATGCAGTGGCTCAAACTGCTGCAGGGATACGTGGATAATATCTATAGCCAGACCGACAGACTATCGAGCGACTTAAACACCAAGGAAACGATGATACAGGTGCTTATCATGGAACTGATGCTCGGCAGACAAGCTACACATAAAATTTATGACAGTTCGCTGAACCAGGCACTGCTCTACCGACTGGTTTCGCTGATGAACGTGAGCGACCCTAACAAGACGCTGCAGAAATCGTTCCTCTCGCTCTTTACGCAAGCGGAATTCGATGCTGCCCTGCCATTCAACAACGATGATGCCTTCGTGCTCTCGAACATACTATGCTCGCAGGACAACGAGAACGTGGAAAGCATTGAACCCGCCAAATATGAAAGCGAGATGACTCTGCTCACCGTGAACGAACAGGCCATCAACATACAACCCAAAGACCTGGATAAGGAGAATCTCTATCTGCCGCTCTCTGCCCGAATGGGCCTGTGGCACGGACTTTCCATCCGACTGGACGAGAAACCGCCGGTGAAACTGCGCGGAAAGGTGGGCACCACCATAGAACACTACAAGGAGCTGTGGGAATACATCAACCACTCGCTGTTTGCACAGAAAAGAAAGACTTCGAAGAAGAAAAACAGCAACCTATACAACGACGACGAGACGGTGATTATCGTAACCAAGCAGCTGGCCGGACAACTGATGTTTGAATGCCAGGTGGTGGAAGACGGATATGAGGGAACGGGTACGCTGGACGTGCTGAACGATGTGGTTCCGTTCTTCCCGGGCGATGTAAACCTGCAGTCGTTCCAATACCAGGGCATGCCGCTGCTGCTCCATGCATACGTGAAAAAAGTGAACAGCGACGGCACCTACCAGTTTGCCATGCGCGATATGATCAGCGAATATGAAGACGACGTGAGAGTGAACGACCTGTTCTATAACTCCCGACTCACCTGTCTGCTCTGCAGTCAGGTTCCTGGCTTGCAGCGGGTACCGGCAGTGAGCAGCGAAGGCTTCTCAGTTTCCATAGCTCCTGCGCCAGGCATGACGATAGACGACCTGCAAAGAGGCATGATAGTGGAAGTGGATAACATTACCGAGGGAACGGGCGACTATCTGTACGGTACCTTCCTGCGGGAATCGCCAGAAAGCAGATTCAGTCTGGGCGAAGCCTTCCACAACCTGATGCTCGGCTATGCCAACCACGAGGTGTATAACCCGCAGGCCGAGAAAGACGAGCTGGCGGATGCCATGGTGATGGACAAGGTATATGTGGCGGAACTGATGGGCATCATCGATGCCAAGGCTACCCTGGAGGAGGATAACATCAAGGCGTACAACTATCTGAATTTCTGCCGACTGCTCGCCATCATGATAGACAGCAAGGAGCGCACCAACTATTACGACAGCCGACTCACCCTGCTGGAACTTCTCAACGATTTTGCGGCACTGGACAAGGTGGATACCAAGAAGATAGAGCACATAGCCGAGACGGAGCCGGAACTCTTTGAGCGCAATGCCATCCTGCGCCATGACTTCATGCAGCTGAGAATCATAGGCTGCCTGGACAGCGATGAACACTACGAGGAACTGTACCAATGGAGCAGTCTGACGGAAGACCCTCAGCTGCAGCAGCTTGCCGCCCTGGTGCTATCGCACAACTTCGTGAAGAAATCGGGGCTCCTCACCCAGGCAGGCGACATCCTCGACAAGATCAGAGCTCTGCTGAAGCTGCATAAATCTTCTTCAAACAAGAAGAACTATGGCAAGGAAGACTTCCACACCGAGTTCAAGACTTCTATCGTATATCCGGAAAACTCGATGAAGGTGGATGTGACGGCTCAGACCGTGAAGATTATGCAGGAACTGTGTGCCTTCCTGAATGCCGAAGGCGGACATCTTTACCTGGGTGTATCGGATATAGGCTATGAGATGGGTCTGGAAGAAGACCTGAAGAATCCGCTCTTCAAGGGTTCAAGAGATAAGCTTGAGGTGTATGTGAACAACCAGATAGTATATTACCTGGGCCAGGAGGGTGCCCACTATGTGCATACCCACTTCGATGATGAGGTGAGCAATGCCGTGCTCATCATCGACATAGAACCATGTCCGCACCCTATCGCCGTGAACTCAGAATACTTTGAGCGAATGGGTACATCGGCACGAAAGGTGAACGATAACTACAAGGACAAGTTCTTTGCCATCAGAAAGCAGTGGGCTGAAGAGCATGTGCCTCATCTGGCAGCAGTTACACCAGCAAGCACTGCGGCTGAACCTGCGGCAAGCGAGAAGGAGAAAGAGGCTAAGACTACTGCCAAGCTCGTGGAGTCGGCACCTATCACCGACTATATCCAGACATCGCGCCTGCGCAACAATGCGCTGCACGACTACGAGGAAGGCTATCGCCCTGTAACCGCCGTAATCTGCCTGCTCGACACCGATGAATATAAACTGCTGGACGAAGACGACTGGCAAGACTATCGCCTGAAGCTCGCCGTTCACGAGGATGAGGAAGAAGGCTGGCTGATCATGGTATATGAAAGCGGAAGAGTATGCAAGGTATCAATGGCGGAACTGCTGCAGCGCGAACGAGGCAGAGTGTTCAAGAGATATGCAGGCGAAAAACTGATCTTCGCCTCCATTGCCACCGATGAAGATTCGGTATGCGTAGGATTCGTTGACAGCAAGAACAACCGCTACGTAAGATTTGACGACGTAGATAGATTCGAGCACGAGAAGATGCAGGCAGAGGGAGTGCTGCCGATGGATGTGCCGAACGCCGGCGTTCACTATGTAGAGGTAATTGCGCAATCGAAGGTTCCTGTGAACAGAAACATCGGCAGAAAGACCATCGGCTGCATTCTGAAAACCGTGGAAGGAAAGAGATGCATGGCAGTGCTGCCAGATTGCGAGATGAAATAATCCAAAGACTTTGGAATAAAGACTTTGAAATAACAAAAAAATGAGGGCTGTATCCGGCGGGAAATTTTCCAAGGATACAGCCCTTTTCAATGATGATGAATATTTATGTGTATGTATGGTAAACCATCATATTGATATTAATAACCAGGATTCTGGTCGGCAGCCGACAACTGGTCGTTGGCATCGATGGCAGCCTGTGGGATAGGACGGAGAAGCTTCTGTCCTATATACTGCTTAGCCTTGCCTTCTATCTCGTGGTTATACTTGTTGCAGCGGTCAACCAGAGTCTGGGTTCTGCGCAAATCCATCCATCGTGCACCGTTACCGAAGTTCTCGCAGGCACTCTCGTCAAGGATATTATCGATGTTGACTGTTCCTGTGAGTGCAGGAAGACCAGCACGCTGGTGAACTTCATTGAGGCGGGCCAATGCCTTATCATTAGCATTTGCCTTCATATAAGCCTCGGCTGCTACGAGATACATCTCTGACAATGTGATGATATGGATATCGCGATAGCAGGTATTCTTCTGGTTAGAAGCAGTCTGGCTATCGTCAAACTTCTTGCAAGGACTGGAAGCATATACCAGCTGCTGATTGTCGTAGTAGTCCATATCTTTACCATCCATATTCTGTGCCTCCTTAGTCTGTGTATCCATCGGAATGCGATAGGTATTTGCTCTGTTGGCTGGGTCTTCAGCCTTCCATGCAGCAAAGTCGGCATCGGTTTCATACCATGCAGAATAGTAACGGGTTACGGGATATCCCTTCAGAGTTTCACCATTCTTATACCAGGTCCAGTAACCAGTGCCGGAAGCATTACCCTTGTTTACATCTGGCAATTCCTTCATGAAGGTAGCATCGTAACGCAGGTCACCCTTCTTGAAGCAATGCAAGGCATAGATGGTTGGCACATAGCTGGAGGTGGTAGCCTTGATAGGATCCTCGGCTCCACCCAGATAGTTGTTGTAGTAGCCGCTCCATTCTGTACCGCCCGATGTGGTGTTGTTGGCTGTGGCGAGATCATACTCTACGTCCCAGAGGAACTCTGCATTGTCATCGCCAGAACCATCAGCCTTCCAGAGGTCGGCGAATGGGGTAGTCAGCTTTCTGCCGGCAATTACTTCATCGGCAAGAGAAGCTGCCTTGGCAAAGTAATCCTGCTTGCCGAGATCCCAGGCTGCAGAGAGATAGGTCTTGGCGAGGATAGCCTTGGCTGTTTCCTGACTGATGCGGCCTCCACCCTTGGTAGCTGTAGATGCCTCGAGCACGTTCTTGCCGATGACATCCTCCAGCTCGCTGATGATGTAGGCATATACATCTGCAGCAGATGACTTAGGATAACCCGTATCGGCTGTGGTGAGGAAATCCTTCATGATAGGAACACCTCCGAAGTTGTTTACCAGGAGATAGTACTCGTATGCTGCCAGCACACGTGCCTCGCCCACGAGCTTGTTCTTCAAGGCATCATCTATCTTGGCGCTCTGTGCATAGTAAGATACAGAATTGGCTGCACGGATACCTGCATAGAGATAAGTATAGAGATTCTTGATATCACCATTTTCTGGAGTCAAGGTTTCATAAGTGTTCAATGCCTCATTCATCTTGTTGCGGGCATCGGCATACATATCTGTACCTGCTGAGAAACAGCTGGTGAACAGAGGGGCTGCATAGATGTTCTGCAGACGCTGGTAGGCATCATTCACCAAAGTGTTGAAACCATCCTTGGTAGCGAAGGTTTGCTTGTCGCTCACGTTCGACTTGTTTTCTGCGTCCAGGAAGTCGCTGCAGCTGGTCATGGTACCCATGACGCAGGCAGCGAGAGCTACGCTATATAATATCTTTTTCATAATTGTTTCCTTTAATTTATATGAAGTTTAGAACTTAATTGGGATGAAGCTTAGAACTTCAAGTTAACACCAAACTGATAGGTTACAGATGATGGACCACCATTCTGCAAGCTCTGTGAAGCCCACTCAGGGTCGAAGCCCTTGTAGTTGGTGAAGCAGAATGGGTTCAGGATATTCATGTAAACACGAAGGTTTCTGATTCCTGCCTTGCTCACTACGTTCTTTGGCAAGGTGTAACCCAGGGTGATGTTCTTAACCTTGGTGAAAGAGGTCTTCTGATACTGGAAGCCTTCTCCCTTGGCAGAACCCTTGTCGCCGAAGTAACCACCCATGGATGTATCGCTGTTGTTTGGATAAGGATACTTTCCGTAGTGGGTCTCTGTGGCGGTTGTAATCTCACCTGTCTCATGGTTGATGATTGGTGCTCCTGCTGGAATGTAGTAATCCAACTTCATGTGGGCATTACCACGGTCGCTATACTTCATATACTTCTCGTGGAAGTAGCTGCGTGACCAGAATCCGCTCTTGGTATAGAACATGATGGAGAAGTCGAAGCCCTTGAAATAGACATTGGTAGAGAGACTTCCTGTCCAGCGTGGATCGGTGCAGCCATAAATCTGCTTATCGCTGTCGTCAATCTTGCCATCGTCGTTCCAGTCGTTTACGGCTACCTGACCTTCATACCACTTATACTTACTGCCATACTTCTCGTAGAATTCCTTCAGGGTATAGTGCTTGTCACCATTCATGGTATGCATGGTTACACCCTTGTCGGTAATCACTTCGGTGTGGGTATAGTCGCGGAGCACGTTCAATGGCTCACCGATGAACCAGTTGTTGGCAACCTCATCTACCTTACCGTTACTCAACTCCTTAATCTTGTTCCAGTTGCGGGCAAAGTTCACGTTGGCACTCCAAGAGAAATCCTTCTTGTTGATAATGTTGAACTGCAAACCCAACTCGATACCTCTGTTCTGGACAGAACCTACGTTGAAGGTAGATGTCTTCTCACCAGTCTCCAAAGGCACTGAACGCGACATGATCTGACCATCAGAAAGACGGTTGTAGAAGTCGGCTGTCAAATTGATGCGGTTCTTCAGGAAACTCAAGTCAAGACCGAGGTCAAACTCCTTCACCTTCTCCCAAATGAGGGCTGTATTCACCAATCCGTTAGGATAATAGCCCTGCACTTCCTTACCATCGATGGTTACGTAGGTAGGACCTGTAGCAGAAGCGATGGTTACATAGTCGCCCACATTGTTGTTACCTGTAACACCGTAAGATACACGGAGTTTGGTATTATCAAGCCAAGAACTGAACTGCTTCATCCATGCCTCATCAGAGATGCGCCATGCTGCAGCTACAGAAGGGAACCATCCCCAGCGGTTGCCATCGGCAAAACGGGAGCTGCCATCGGTACGGAGTGTAGCTGTGGCCATATATCTTCCCTTGTAAGAGTAGTTGGCACGGAAGGCAAATGACTCCAGAGATGACTCGTTGTATTTGCTGGAGAGATTTCTATCGCCGCTGGCTGAACCCAGATTGTGGAAGGTGGTATGGTCGTTGGCGATGCCCTTACCCTCCTCATACTGATACTCGGTGTTGCTCTTGTAGAGTGAGAAGAGAGCCATGGCACCAACGGTATGATCGCCGAAGGTCTGGTTGTAATCCACCTGGTTATCCCAAGTCCAATCCATGCGGGTGGTATTGGCCACGGAAGCAAAGTTGGTCTTGTTCTTCTGGTAGTAGGTAGAACCTACGTCGTTGCCCTCGTTGATACCTGTGGCATAGAAAATACCCTGGCGCTTGTGCGAATAGTTTGGAGAGAATGTTGTGGTAAACTTCAATCCCTTCATGATATTGGCACGCAGATACAGGTTACCCATCATGGTATATTTCTTGGTCTCGTTGGTATAGTTACCATCATAGAGGTCAATCAATGGGTTGTAGGTGGATGTGAACTGTGCATCCGACCCGAAGGCAGCCTTGGCACCCGGGTTAGGAATCAGATTGCCATCTGCATCTGTAGGAGATACGAATGGGTTGAAATAAAATGCATTCACGTATGGTGAATAAGTTCCATCGGTACAAACATCTTCTGTCTTACTCATAGACAAGTTGACAGAGAAACCAGCATCAAAGACTTTGTTGAGCCTGGCATCCATGGCACCCTTCAGGTTGAAACGCTCATAGTCGTTGCCTTTGAATACGTTCTCCTCGCCCTGGTAACCCATACCTACACGGTAGTTTACCTTATCTGTAGCACCGGAAGCGCTGATGAAGTGGTTCTGCTGAGCTGCTGTACGGGTCACCATCTTCTTCCAGTCGTAACCGTCGAAACTTGGATCCATCATCAGTTCGTAAAGCTTTGAATCCTTGTAGCTGGTTCCTCCCTTGCGGGTCAGGAAGGCTGAATTCAAGTCGGTATTCTTGATGATGTAGTGTGGATGTCCTTCGGCATCAACACCCTTGCGGCTTGAACCATCGTAGGTCTTTCCATCAAGCGTGGTATATCTGGCAAAACGGTAATCCATGAATTCGTTGGCACCCATAAATTCTGGCATGCGGGCCAACTTTCTTACGCCGTAATATCCATCGTAAGAGATGGTGGCCTTCTGGGCCTTGTCTGAGCCCTTGCTGCCCTTGGTGGTAATCATGATGACACCGGCTGAAGCACGGGAACCGTAGATGGCTGTAGATGATGCATCCTTCAATACGTCGATGCGGTCGATATCGTCTGGGTTGAGGAAGTCCATGTTGTCGCAAACTACACCATCAATTACATAGAGAGGCTGAGCCTGCTTGTTGATGGAAGCCTGACCACGGACCTGGATATTGAAGCCTGCGCCTGCACGGCTACCAGACTGGGTGATGTTGACACCTGGTACTGAACCTTGCAACGACTCGGCAAGATTGGTTGTACCGCGGGCGGAAATCTTATCGGAATTAACAGAAGAGATAGAACCGGTTACATCACGCTTGCGCATGGTACCATAACCAACGACAACCACCTCGTCGAGGGAGGCATTGTCGTCTTCCAGAACAATGTTCCATGATTTCTGTGAACCTACCTTCACCTTCTTAGGCTTGCAGCCGATATAGCTGAAAGTCAACTCTGTATTTGGGGTTGCACTTTGAATGGTAAACTTACCATCGAGGTCAGTTATACCACCCGCCTTACCGTTCTGATCGGTAATGGTAACGCCAATCAGCGGTTCACCGTTGGCATCTAATACAGTACCCTGGATTGTTTTCTGTGCAAAGGCAGTAAAACAAACCGAACTTAATGCAAGTGCCATGCTGGCACGTCGTAGTTGCTGATACATAATGATGTTTGTTTTATAGGTTATTATTCATTTTCAAGTATTGGTCTTTGGAAACTTACTAGCGATTGCTCATCGTTGTTCATTTACTTCAGATCATTAGGAATCTTAGAATTTTGATGTTTATCTTTGATTTCTGCTACAAAAGTAATAAATATTATTTAAACTCACATAATTTTAATAAAAAAAACTAACGTAAACGTTTGCGCAAACGCTACATATCAAATCATGCTGCACGGATACTAAAAATCAGCGAAATCCGAGACCGAAGAGGTCAAAAAATCTGTGTAAATCTGTGAAATCTGTAGGAAAAAGAAAGAATAAAATCTGCGTGAAAACAAAAAAGCCTCAGAAATCTTTCGAAATCTGAGGCTCTTGATAAAAGAAGGCGGCTACCTACTCTCCCGCATTGCATTGCAGTACCATCGGCGCAA
>USJX01000069.1 GCA_900555035.1 uncultured Prevotella sp. | reverse complement strand
TAGAGCATCTGCCTTACAAGCAGAGGGTCGGCGGTTCGAATCCGTCAGCGCCCACCCGATTAAGGTCTTTCAACTCATAGTTGAAAGACCTTTTTGTTTTAATTAAAGCTAAATAATTCATTATTTTTCTGTTTTTTCGCTAGAATTGATTAACTTTGCACCCTATATTATATATAATACGTATTATTAATTATTATGGATTTAGATTTATTGACTGCCATATCACCTATTGATGGTCGTTACAGGGGAAAAACAGAGCAACTCGCTAACTACTTTTCAGAGTATGCTCTTATTCGTTATCGTGTGCGTGTAGAGATTGAGTACTTCATTACTTTATGCGAATTGCCTTTGCCACAGTTAGCTTCTTTCGACAAGCAGCTGTTTGAGCGTTTGCGTGACATCTATCGCAATCTCGATGAGAAGGATGCACAGCGTGTGAAAGACATTGAGAAGATTACCAACCATGACGTGAAAGCCGTTGAGTACTTCATCAAGGAAGAGTTTGACAAGATTGGCGGCTTGGACGCTTACAAGGAGTTCATCCACTTCGGTCTGACATCTCAGGACATCAACAACACCAGCGTGCCTCTCTCAGTGAAGGAGGCTTTGGAGGAGTGCTTCTACCCACAGGTAGAGGAGTTGATTGCACAGCTCCAGACTTACGCTGACGAGTGGAAGGATGTGCCTATGTTGGCTAAGACCCATGGTCAGCCTGCTTCTCCAACCCGTTTGGGCAAGGAGATTATGGTGTATGTTTATCGTCTCACCGAGCAGCTCAAGTCTTTGAAGGCTTGCAAGATTACTGCTAAGTTTGGTGGTGCCACAGGTAACTACAATGCACATCACGTAGCTTATCCGGAGTATGACTGGCGTGCATTCGGCAACAAGTTTGTAAGCGAGAAGCTGGGCTTGGAGCGTGAGCAATATACCACACAGATCAGCAACTATGATCATCTGGGCTCTATCTTTGATGCCATCCGCAGAATCAATACCATTATCATCGACTTGGACCGTGACTTCTGGATGTATATCTCTATGGATTACTTCAAGCAGAAGATCAAGGCTGGCGAGGTAGGTTCCAGCGCGATGCCACACAAGGTGAACCCTATCGATTATGAGAATAGCGAGGGTAACCTCGGTATTGCCAATGCCATTCTCCAGTTCCTGGCACAGAAGCTTCCAGTAAGCCGCTTGCAGCGTGACCTTACCGACAGCACCGTACTCCGCAACATCGGCGTGCCTCTCGGTCATAGCGTCATCGCCATCCAGAGCACATTGAAGGGCTTGCGCAAGCTCATCCTCCACGAGGAGAAGTTGCAGGAAGACTTGAATAATACATGGGCAGTAGTGGCTGAGGCTATCCAGACCATCCTTCGCCGTGAGGCTTATCCTCATCCATACGAGGCATTGAAGGCTCTCACCCGTACCAACACCCACATGACCGAGGAGACTATCCACGAGTTCATCAAGGGATTGAATGTGAGCGACAGCGTGAAGGCTGAGCTGATGGCTATCACTCCAAGTAATTATACAGGTATATTTTAAGTATTACCTGTTCCCCTTAGGGCAGGAAAAGTACAGACATATCATATCAAATTTAAATATAAATAATAAGATTTATTAACCCAGCCGTGAGGCTTTTATTTTAGTAGAATTATGGATTCAGAAATCGAAAACAAGCCACAGAGCCAATCGTCAGACAGCGGGAACACCCGAGAGGGCTTCAACGCAGGCGGTTATCAGAAGAGTTATCGTAGTGTAGGTCGCCCACAGCGCCCACGTATCAGTAGTCATCGCCCATCTTATAGTAGCGATAGAAGTAGTAACAGCAGCGAGGGTGGCTTCCGTCCAGAAGGATTCGGAGCTGCCTTGCAGAGCAGCTCTAGCAGCGAGCGCCCACAGCGCAGCAGCTATGGTAGCAGCCGTGGTGGCTATGGCCGTCCACAGCAGGGTGGCTACAATAGCAACCGCGGTGGTAGCAGCTATGGCAACAACCGTGGCGGTGGTTATGGCCGTCCACAGCAGGGTGGCTACAACAGCCGTCCTCAGCAGGGTGGTTACAATAGCCGTCCTCGTTACAACAATAATAATGCAGAAGGTGATGATCAGCACCAGTCAACTGGTGGTTACCAGCCACGTCAGCAGGGTGGCTACGGCCGTCAGCAGGGTGGTGGCTATGGCAATAACAGCCGTGGCGGTGGTTATGGCAACAACCGTGGTGGTGGCTATAACAGCAACAACCGTGGTGGTGGCTATGGCAACAACAGCCGTGGCGGTGGTTATGGCAACAACCGTGGTGGTGGCTATAACAACAACCGTGGTGGCGGTTTCCGTCAGCACACTCCTGGTTACGATCCAAATGCTAAGTATAGCATGAAGAAGCGTATCGAGTACAAGGAGGAGAATATCGACCCAACAGAGCCATTGCGCTTGAACAAGTTCCTTGCCAATGCTGGCGTATGCTCTCGCCGTGAGGCTGATGAGTTCATCCAGGCAGGTTTGGTAACAGTCAATGGTGAGGTAGTTACCGAATTGGGTACCAAGATTCTCCGTACCGACGAGGTAAAGTTCCACGACGCTCCTGTAACTTTGGAGAAGAAGGTTTACGTGTTGCTCAACAAGCCAAAGGATTACGTAACAACCAGCGATGATCCTCAGCAGCGCAAGACTGTGATGGACCTCGTGAAGGATGTATGCCCTGAGCGTATCTACCCAGTAGGCCGTCTCGACCGTAACACAACAGGTGTTCTCCTGTTGACCAACGATGGTGACCTGGCTTCTAAGTTGACTCACCCTAAGTTCTTGAAGAAGAAGGTATATCACGTACACCTCGACAAGAACCTCACTTCTCACGATATGGATCAGATTCGTGAGGGTATCCAGTTGGAGGATGGCGAGATCAAGGCAGATGCTATCGAGTATGCTGACGATCGCGACAAGTCACAGGTAGGCATCGAGATTCACAGCGGCAAGAACCGTATCGTTCGCCGTATCTTCGAGAGCCTCGGATATCGTGTAACCAAGTTGGACCGTGTACAGTTTGCAGGTTTGACCAAGAAGAACCTCCGTCGTGGTGACTGGCGCTTCCTTACAGAGAAGGAAGTTGACATGCTCCGCATGGGTGCTTTTGAATAAGGAACATTTCAAATTATAAGAAAGGAGACTAGTCTTTAGTCTCCTTTTTAACCTATTAATAAACAATGGAAAAAGTAAAAAGAACTAAGGTCGTTGACTTGCTCAAGAGCACAGCCTACGACTCAATCGTGAATGTAAAGGGATGGGTACGTACCCATCGTAGTAGCAAAGCAGTCGATTTTATCGCTCTTAACGATGGTTCTACTATTAATAATATTCAGATAGTAGTCGACCCATCTAAGGTCGATGAAAATCAGCTCCGTCAGATTACCACTGGTGCTTGTATCAGCGTGGTTGGTACTTTGGTAAAGAGCCTTGGTAAGGGTCAGAGCGTTGAGATTCAGTGCGAGAGCATCGAGATCTACGGTCTCTGCGGCAATGATTATCCTATGCAGAAGAAGGGACAGAGCTTCGAGTACATGCGTCAGTATGCTCACCTCCGTCTCCGTACCAATACCTTTGGTGCCGTGATGCGTATCCGCCACAACATGGCGATGGCTATCCACACCTACTTCCACGAGCATGGATATTTCTACTTCAATACTCCGCTCATCACTGCCAGCGACTGTGAGGGTGCAGGTCAGATGTTCCAGGTTACAACCAAGAACCTCTACAACCTGAAGAAGACTGAGGATGGCAAGATTGATTACTCTGATGATTTCTTCGGCAAGCAGACTTCCCTGACCGTTTCTGGCCAGTTGGAGGGTGAGCTGGGTGCCACAGCACTTGGCGCTATCTACACCTTCGGTCCTACCTTCCGTGCAGAGAACAGTAATACTCCTCGCCACCTGGCAGAGTTCTGGATGGTTGAGCCAGAGGTTGCTTTCCTGGATATGGACGGTTTGATGGAGTTGGAGGAAGACTTCATCAAGTATTGTATCCGTTGGGCACTGGAGCATTGCAAGGACGACCTTGCTTTCTTGAACAAGATGATTGACAAGGGATTGATCGCTCGCTTGGAGGGTGTGTTGAATTCCGACTTCGTTCATCTTCCATACACCGAGGGTATCCGCATCCTGCAGGAGGCTATCGCCAAGGGTAAGAAGTTTGAGTTCCCATGCGAGTGGGGTGACGACCTGGCTTCAGAGCACGAGCGCTTCCTCGTAGAGGAGCACTTCAAGCGCCCAGTCATCATGACCAACTATCCAAAGGCTATCAAGGCATTCTATATGAAGATAGACGAGGAGGAGAGTGGCTTCGGCGGCAAGAGCGGTCAGACTGTTCAGGGTACCGACGTACTGTTCCCACAGATTGGTGAGATTATCGGTGGTTCTGTTCGTGAGGAGAGCTACGATAAGTTGATGAGTGAGATTGAGGACCGCAACATTCCTATGAAGGATATGAGCTGGTATCTTGATACCCGTAAGTACGGTTCATGCCCACACGCAGGTTTCGGTCTCGGTTTCGAGCGTCTGATTCTCTTCGTAACCGGTATGCAGAACATCCGCGACGTGATTCCATTCCCACGTACACCAAAGAATGCAGAGTTCTAAAGATTAAGATAGATAATGTCTTTTTTCTTCGTAGAATGACGAGGATTAGGGCAAAACATAAAATAAGTGACTATTTATTTTGTGTTTTGCCCTTTTTGTTGTATATTTGCAATGTGTTAAAAAATAAGGGATTATGAAACGAGCTAAAAGAATACCTTACGGAGTGTCAGACTTCATCGACATCATAGAGAGAAATCAATATTATGTCGATAAGACGATGTATATACCAAAGTTAGAGGATGAGCCTGATGCCTTGTTCTTTATTCGCCCTCGCCGTTTTGGCAAGAGCTTGTTTATCAGTATGCTGAGGGCTTATTATGACATTAAGCGTAAAGACAAGTTTGATAAGTTGTTTGGCAATCTTTGGATAGGTTCGCATCCTACAGAAAATCAAGGAAAGTATCAGGTTTTGTTTCTTGATTTTTCCAAGATTGGAGGCACGATAGAGCAGTTGGAGGAAAACTTCAATGCATATTGCAATGAATGCATTGATAGTTTTATGGAAACTTATCAGGAGTATTACCCTGCCCGAGTAGTGGAAAATGTGTTGAATGCAAAAACTGCTGCCAGAAAACTGAATGCCATTGGGATTGCTGCAGAGAAAATGAATCTTCCACTTTATCTTATAGTTGATGAGTATGACAACTTTACCAATGTTGTGCTTAATGAGCAGGGTGAGGAAGTATATACTGCCCTTACCCATGCCAGTGGTTTCTATCGGGAGATATTCAAGGTCTTTAAGGGAATGTTCTCCAAAATCTTTATGACAGGCGTAAGTCCTGTGACACTGGATGATTTGACCAGTGGATTCAACATCGGATGGCATATCTCTACCAAGCCTGCATTTAATCAAATGCTTGGTTTCTCTACCGAAGATGTAAGAGAACTCTTCACTTATTATAAGGAGAACGGCGAGATTCGTCCTGATAGTGATGTGGAGGCTATCATTAACGAAATGAAACCATGGTATGACAACTATTGTTTCTCTAAAAGTGCGTTGAAAACTCAGAGTAAGGTTTTCAACAGTGATATGGTGTTCTATTATTTGCGCAATTATCGTGAGACTGGTGAAGGACCAGAGCAGATGGTGGATCCTAATACCAAGACAGACTATGGCAAGATGAAGAAATTGCTGCAGCTTGATAAGCTGGATGGCGACCGTAAGGGTGTTCTGCGTACCATCATCGAGAATGGAGAAATAATAGGTAATATTGAGGAAAGTTTTCCTGCCAAATTGTTAGTAAGACCACAGATATTTATCAGTCTTCTGTTCTATTATGGAATGTTGACAATAAAGGGAACACGTGGAGAACAGCTGGTGCTTGGCATCCCAAATAATAATGTGCGCAAGCAATACTATACCTATCTGCTGGAGCAATATGACGAAGTCTGTGCGGTAGATGAGATGAGTCTTAAGTCTTTGTTTACCGATATGGCTTTTGATGGTCAATGGGAACCTGCCCTAGAGTTTATGGCACAAGCTTATGCCAAGGTCTCTTCTATTAGAGATAGCATAGAGGGTGAACGTAATCTGCAGGGATTCTTTATGGCATATTTGAATTTGAATAGTTACTATTACACGATGCCGGAATTGGAATTGAATCATGGCTATTGTGACTTTTTCCTGTTGCCAGACTTGACTCATTACGATACCAAGCACAGCTATATCATTGAACTGAAGATGCTCTCAAAGAAAGATTTTGGAGCTATGGCTGATAACGGCAAGCAAACCAAGGCAGAAGAGCAATGGGAGCAAGCTGTGGAACAAATTAATCGATATGCCGATGCCCCAAGAGTGGAAGCTTTGCGCCAAGGAACTCAACTTCATAAGATAATTATGCAGTTTGAGGGATATCAGCTGAAGAGGATAGGTGAAATTGATTAAATAAAATAAGACTCTTTAAAGGGAAATATAGAGGATTTGGGTGATAGGGTAATGAAAAAAGATAGAAAAAATTTTGTTTTTTGATGAAATAGCCGTACCTTTGCAGCTAAATTATTAAAATCGTAAGAAAAATGGGAAAGATTATATTGACGGGCGACCGTCCTACAGGTAAACTTCACCTGGGTCACTACATCGGCTCATTGCAGCGCCGAGTACAACTTCAGAACGCTGGCGACTTCGACAGAATGTTCGTTTTCATGGCCGACGTTCAGGCTTTGACAGATAACGCTGACAATCCTGAGAAGATTCGCCAGAACATCACAGAGGTGGCACTCGACTATCTCTCTGCGGGTCTCGATCCACAGAAGTGTACACTCTATATCCAGAGTATGATTCCGGAGTTGGCTGAGTTGACTACCTATTTGATGAACCTCATCTCAGTATCTCGTGTTCAGCGCAATCCAACTGTAAAGACAGAAATCAAGATGCGTAATTTCGAGGCAAACATTCCTCTCGGTTTCTTCTGCTATCCTGTGAGCCAGGCTGCCGACATCACCGCTTTCAAGGCTACAACCGTGCCTGCCGGTGAGGACCAGGAGCCAATGCTGGAGGTAACCCGCGAGTTGGTTCGCCGTTTTAACCAGACTTATGCGCCTGTATTGGTAGAGCCAGAAATCCTGCTTCCAGAGATTGCCTGCTGCCGTCGCCTTCCAGGAACTGATGGTAAGGAGAAGATGAGCAAGAGTCTCGGCAACTGTATCTACATGAGCGATGACGAGAAGACCGTTTGGAAGAAGGTAAAGAAAATGTCTAACGGTGAGCCACGTATGAGCATGGAAGAGCCTGGACATCTGGAGGGAAATGCCGTATTCACTTATTTGGAGGCATTCTCTACTCCTGAGGACTTCGCTGAGTTCTGGCCAGAGTTCAAGACTTTGGATGAGTTGAAGGAGCAGTATGTGAAGGGTGGTATCGGTGATGGCACCTGCAAGAAGTTCCTGAACAGCGTCATCAACAAGATGCTCGACCCAATCCGTGCCCGCCGTCATGAGTTTGAGCAGGATATTCCTGAGGTATTCAATATCCTGAAGAAGGGTAGCGAAGATGCCCGCGAGTTTGCAGCCCAGACTATGGACGAGGTTCGCAAGGCAATGCGCATCGACTACTTCAGCGATGCTGCCTATATTGAGGAGCAGGCTGCGAAGTTTAGAGTATAGTGATTATTTATTGGTGATTAATGATAATCATTAAAGTGCGTGAATAAACGAATATTGCAATTAGCGGTGCCGTCGATAATATCCAATATCACGGTACCGCTTTTAGGTTTGGTGGATGTTGCCATCGTGGGCCATATCGGTGATGCGGCTTATATCGGAGCCATCGCCGTGGGCTCGATGCTCTTCAACGTCATCTACTGGCTGTTTGGCTTCCTGCGGATGGGAACCAGCGGAATGACTTCGCAGGCTTTGGGCAGGAGAGACTTTGCCGAAGTGCTGAGGCTCCTGGTTCGATCTCTGGGCATCGGCGTAGGGATAGGACTCCTGTTCTTTATCCTGCAGCGATGGATTATCGGCTGCGGATTGTGGGCGATGTCGCCGGAAGCGGATGTCGTGGAACTGGCCCGCAGATACTGCTATGTCTGTATCTGGGGAGCGCCTGCCGTGCTCGGACTCTATGGATTCACAGGCTGGTTTATCGGTATGCAGAACACCCGTATCCCGATGGTGGTGTCTTTGACGCAGAATGTGGTGAACATCGTTGCCTCCCTGGTACTCGTCTTTGTTTGCAGGATGACGGTAGAGGGCGTGGCGCTCGGCACGGTCATCGCCCAATGGTGGGGATTCCTGATGGCATGCGTGCTCTATCGGCTTTACTATCGCCGGTTGGGCAAGTATGATTATCGCCAGCATCTCTTCGACTCTGAACCGCTGAAGCGATTCTTCTCTTTAAACAGAGACATCTTCCTCCGCACCATATGTCTGGTGGCAGTGAATCTCTTCTTTACGGCAGCAGGTTCCCGCGAGAGTACGCTGGTGCTGGCTGTCAACACGTTGCTGATGACGCTTTTCACCATCTTCTCCTATTTCATGGATGGATTTGCTTATGCGGCAGAGGCATTGAGTGGCAAGTATTACGGTGCCGGGAATAGGGTAGCGTTCCGGGAGGTGGTCAGGCGGACGATGGGGTTCGGAGTAGCCGTAGCCATCGGTTTCACCTTATTATATATAGTAGGTGGCGAGAACTTCCTCTCTTTGCTGACCAGTGACGGTCGGGTGATAGCAGCGTCGGGTGAGTATTTCGGATGGGCGATATTGATACCCCTGGCAGGAATGCCGGCATTCGTCTTCGATGGCATCTTCGTGGGCATCACCCGCTCGAAGTCGATGCTCTGTTCCACCGCCGTGGCCTCAGCCTCGTTCTTCGCATTGTTTTTCGGGCTACATCCTCTGCTAGGCAACCATGCCCTGTGGCTTACCTTTATCCTCTACCTTGTTTTGCGAGGTATCGTATTATTCGTCATTTACCATAGCCAACTGCGGTAAATGGCGAATTGTGTTTTAATAGAATATAATACTAGAAATAATGTACATTGTTCTTGAAAAATTGCACACTTGAAATATAGTGTGCGCATTTTCGGGAAAAACTACATTAATTTAGTTTAAAACTTGCGTCGATATTCTTTTTCTTAGCATAATTTTCGTAATTTCGCACAGCAAAACTAGAAAAAATATAGAGTAAAATGACAGCAGAAGAATATTATCAGCAGGGAAATGCCTGGCGGAAGCAAGGCGACTTTAAGCATGCCCTCGACTGCTATATGGAGGCCATCGCCCTCGACCCCGAGAGTCCGGCTGTAGCGGCAAAGGAGATGCTTGATAATATCATGAGCTTTTATTGCAAAGACTACTACAATCCATAATGCTCTATGTGGACCGCAGCAGCCTTGGCTACTCCAAAAGTAAAGATAATAAGAAAAAATTTAGAATATGAGCAAGATTAAAGGGGCTATTGTAGTCGATACCAAGCGTTGCAAGGGATGCGCGCTCTGCGTAGAGGCTTGTCCTCATCAGGTCATCGCATTGGCCGAGAAGAAGGTCAATGTGCATGGTTATCGCTATGTAGAGGCAGCTGTGCCTGATGCATGCGTTGGCTGTACTTCGTGCGCCATCGTCTGCCCAGACGGTTGCATCACTGTTTATCGAAAGAAGGAGGACTAAACAATGGCAAATCAAGAAGTAACATTAATGAAGGGCAATGAGGCGATAGCCCATGCCTGCATCAGATGTGGTGCGGATGGCTTCTTCGGCTATCCTATCACACCTCAGAGTGAGATTATTGAGACGCTGGCTCTGCTCAAGCCTTGGGAGACATCGGGAATGGTGGTTCTGCAGGCTGAGAGTGAGGTGGCGGCTATCAACATGGTTTATGGTGGCGCCGGTGCCGGAAAGCGTGTCATCACCACCTCGTCAAGTCCGGGTGTGGCTTTGATGCAGGAGGGCATCTCCTATATGGCGGGTGCCGAGATTCCGGGTGTTATCGTCAACGTGCAGCGTGGCGGTCCGGGCTTGGGTACCATCCAGCCATCACAGAGTGATTATTTCCAGGCTACCCGTGGCGGTGGTAACGGCGATTACAACGTCATCGTGCTGGCTCCTGCATCGGTTCAGGAGATGGCAGACTTCGTAGATCTCGCCTTCAACCTCGCCTTCAAGTATCGCAATCCGGCGATGATTCTGAGCGATGGCGTTATCGGACAGATGATGGAGAAGGTGGTTCTGCCTCCGGTAAAACCTCGCCGCACCGAGGAGGAGATTGCTAAGGAGTGTCCTTGGGCTACCATCGGGCGTCCTAAGAGTCGCCCTGTCAACATCATGACCTCTCTGGAACTCAAGCCAGAGGTGATGGAGGCACGCAACATCGCCCTTCAGGAGAAATATCAGAAGATTCGTGACAACGAGGTAAGATATGAGATGGAGCAGATGGAGGATGCCGACTATGTAATCGTAGCCTTCGGAAGTGCGGCACGCATCGCCGAGAAGAGTATCGAGAGTGCACGTGAGCAGGGCATCAAGGTGGGATTGTTCCGTCCTATCACCCTCTGGCCTTTCCCTGAAAAGGAGATTCACGAACTTGCCAAGACCAAGAAGGGCATTCTGGTTGCCGAGATCAATGCAGGTCAGATGGTTCAGGATGTGCGTTTGGCTGTAAATGGCCAGACTCCAGTGGAGCACTTCGGTCGCTTGGGCGGCATCGTGCCTGAGCCAGAGGGAATCGTTGAAGCATTAAAGAAGTTAATAAAATGAATGATATAATTTCACCAGAAAATCTGGTATATAAGAAGCCTACGCTGATGAACGATACCCCGATGCACTATTGCCCGGGCTGTTCGCATGGCGTAGTTCATAAGCTCGTTGCCGAGGTCATCGAGGAGATGGGCATGGAGGATAAGACGGTGGGTGTTTGTCCGGTGGGCTGTGCCGTATTCGCTTATCGCTATTTGGACATCGACTGGCAGGAAGCTGCTCATGGCCGTGCTCCAGCTGTGGCTACGGGCATCAAGCGCTTGTGGCCTGACCGCCTCGTCTTCACTTATCAGGGCGATGGCGACCTGGCGTGCATCGGTACCTGCGAGACCATCCACGCCCTGAACCGTGGCGAGCACATCGCCATCATCTTCATCAACAATGCCATCTATGGTATGACCGGTGGACAGATGGCTCCAACCACCCTGTTGGGTCAGAAGACCGCTACCTGTCCTTACGGACGAGAGGCAGATCTTCATGGTTATCCACTGAACATCACCGAACTTGCCAGCCATCTGCAGGGTACCTGCTATGTAACCCGCCAGAGTGTGGAGACCGTGGCAAGCATCAAGAAGGCAAAGAAGGCAATCCGAAAGGCGTTCGAGGCAAGCATGCAGGGCAAGGGTTCCAGCCTGGTAGAAATCGTTTCTACCTGCAACAGCGGATGGAAGCTCTCACCTGTTGAGGCGAACAAGTGGATGGAAGAGAACATGTTTAAGCAGTATCCTAAGGGCGACCTGAAGGATACAACGGGAATTTGAACATAGAATTCAAAGTAATCATCAAGTTCAAAGTTCAATTCTCAAAGTTCAAAGTTAAAAATATGAAGACAGAAATCATTATATCCGGTTTTGGTGGTCAGGGCGTCCTTTCGATGGGAAAGATCCTGGCCTATTCAGGACTGATGGAAGACAAGGAGGTAACCTGGATGCCTGCTTACGGACCAGAGCAGCGTGGCGGTACGGCCAACGTAACGGTCATCGTGAGCGACAGCCGCATCTCTTCGCCTATCCTGAGCCATTACGATGTAGCCATCGTGCTCAACCAGCCATCGCTCGATAAGTTCGAGCCAAAGGTTAAGCCCGGCGGTATCCTTATTTACGATGGCTATGGCGTGATGAATCCTCCACAGCGCAAGGACATCACCATCTATCGCATTGATGCGATGGACAAGGCTGCCGAGATGAAGAATTCAAAGGTGTTCAATATGATTGTATTGGGCGGACTGCTGAAGGTTTGCCCAGTGGTGAGCACCGATGGTTTGAACAAGGCACTCTACAAGTCATTGCCAGAGCGCCATCATGGTCTGATTCCATTGAATATGAAGGCAGTGGAAGAGGGAATGAAGATGATCGAAAAGATTGATTAATCCTTTAGAGAAAGTCGATTCATTCATTTCGAAAATATCGAATAATAATTAAAATATTTGCCGTATGACTAAAAAATCCAACTATCTATTGTCCCTTTTCGGGGCACTTTTGCTAACCTCGTCCCTTCAGGCTCAGAGCCTGTTGCCGAAACCGCAGCAGGTTACGATGGGCAAGGGCGTTTTTAACACCAGCGACGGTGTGAAAGTAGAAAACCAAGTAGGCGCTGATGCCGAGAATATCTATACCAAGGCATGGAATGTCAAGGTGAACGATGCAGCCAAGCGAGTGGTGAAGTTTACTCCACTCGCCAATGCATCTTCGCCTGAGGCATACCGGCTTCATGTGGCACCTGATGCCATTGAAATCAGTGCCGCCAGCAGCGAGGGTTTCCTCCGTGCCTGGCAGACCATGGAGCAGCTTACCACCAAGAAAGGCATCGCATGCTGCGACATCGTGGATGCACCTGCCTACAAGTGGCGTGGTTTGATGCTCGATGTTTCCCGTCATTACTTCCCAATCTCCTTCCTTAAGAAGCAGATTGATGTGATGTCGGAATATAAGTTCAATCGTCTCCATATCCATCTGACCGATGCAGCCGGATGGCGCATCGAAATCAAGCGTTATCCTAGACTCAACAATTTCGCCGCCTGGCGTTCGGGTAAGTTATGGAAAGACTGGAATGCTAATGGCAATAAGTATCTGGAGCAGGGCAGCGAGGGTGCCGAGGGTGGTTACTATACCCAGGATGAACTCCGCGACCTGGTGAAATATGCTGCCGAGCGTGGCATCACCATCGTTCCGGAAATCGAAATGCCGGGTCATTCTGAGGAGGTGCTCACAGCCTATCCTGAATTATCCTGTACCCATGAGCCTTACAAGCAGGCTGATTTCTGTCCGGGCAACATCGGAACCTACGATTTCCTGGAGAATGTCTTGAAAGAGGTGATGGATATCTTCCCGTCTCATTACATCCATGTGGGTGGCGATGAGGCTGCGAAGAAGTCATGGGGCAGTTGTGCCCTCTGCCAGAAGAAGATGAAGGAGCTGGGCATCGACAACGTGGATGGATTGCAGGCTCATCTCATTTCCCACATGGGCAAGTTCCTGAACGAGCATGGCCGCCAGCTCGTGGGCTGGGACGAGGTGATTGCCGGAAATCTTTCCAAGAATACCACCGTGATGGTTTGGCGTGGCACCGAACTGGCGCACGAGGCCATCAAGCATGGTTACGATGTGGTGATGTCGCCGGGTGCTTACTGCTACTTCGATATGTATCAGGATGCACCGGGCACCCAGCCTGTGGCAATTGGCGGTTTCATTCCTACCGAGAAGGTGTATAGCTATGTGCCGGGAAGCGATCTTCCAGAGGCAGAGCGCAATATGATTACCGGTGTGCAGGCAAACCTCTGGACTGAGCATATCCCTACTCCTGAATATGCCGAGTATATGCTTTATCCTCGTGCCTTGGCTCTGGCTGAGATAGGATGGAACGGAACCAAGACCAAGAACTATCCTGAGTTCAAGACCCGTGCCCTGGCGCAGGTGGAACATCTGAAGGCTGAGGGCGTGAACCCATTCGAGCTGAAGAAGGAGATTGGTGAGCGCAAGGAGAAGATGAAGCCGGTGATGCACAAGGCTGTGGGTGCCAAGGTTACCTACAACCATGCTTACAACCGCTACTATCCTGCGGCTGGCGAAAAGACGCTGGTGGATGGCAACATGGGTGGTTGGGCTCATGGCGATGGTCGTTGGCAAGGCTTTATCGGCAAGAATTGCTTCGATGTGACCATCGATCTGGGTAATTCTACCAAGATCAGCAGTGTAGGCACCGATTTCATGCAGAGCAGCGGTCCTGAGATTTTCTATCCTTCTCAATATACAGTATCTGTTAGTGAGGATGGCAAGAACTTCACCCAGGTATATGATAAGAAATATGAGTCGAGCAAGGAGCCGATTTTGAACTTCAAGACGCTTACCTGGAAGGGCAGTAAGACAGCCCGCTACATCCGTGTTCAGGCAAAGCCAAGCAGCTTCGGCGGCTGGCTGTTTGTTGACGAGATTATCGTGAAATAATATGCCCTGGGAGGGCACTGAAAAAGTAAAATCCACTTTCAGATTGAAAGTTAAAGTTTATAACTCGCTCTAAATTTGACTTTGATTGAATATCAGGAAGTTGGGCGTTTGCTTA
>USJX01000068.1 GCA_900555035.1 uncultured Prevotella sp. | reverse complement strand
GGCTGTTCTAGGTAAGACAGTGAACTGTTCCGGTTCCGCCAGTTAACTGTTCTACATAAACAGTTAACTAGCCAGACCTACCTATGTCATCCATAAAAGATACCTGTTGCAGTACCAGCCTTAGTTACCTTGATATGCAAATCCTCAGCGTAGATTGTATTACTAACGTCATCAATTTCTGCAACAGCATTAATTTTCTTCAAAATAATTTCAGAACCATCCACAAACTTATCGTCTGCAACTACATCAAAACTTACAACAGGACCATCCTTCTTAGTAAACTGACGATTACCAAAAATATCGTTAAGAGTAAAAGTCAAGAGATTATTAACAATTGCCGCTGTATGATTAGGACAACGATCAGCATCAGCTAACTCAGAGTCTTTCACAAGAGTCAAACCTTCTGGCAATACTATTGTAGCTGCAAAGAATGACAATAATTCTTTCTGGAAGTCACATGAAATAGTTACCTTAGAAGGAGTACCAATAGCAACCTTAACCTCATTAGATGAAGCAAACATCTGATCAGCTACATTTGCTACCATTCCAGTAACAACCTTCTCTGGCTTAACAATGTCGCCATCAACAATACTAATCTGAGATTCCTTAATTTGAATTTCGCCAGTTGCCTTAAAATCTTCAGCAACGTTAACCTCGAAAGTAAAAATATCACCTTGACCAACAGGAACAAAAGTATCGCTCAATGTAATTCCCAAAAAAGCAGCTACTCTATTATTATCATTACCCTTTGCCAAAGCAAGACTATACTTTCCAGTACGCTCAGTCTTAGAAATTTGGAATCTATCTGGAGTTCCACTTTCTACAAAGGTAAGACCCTCTGGAAGAAAGATTTTACCTTGGAAAAATTCTACTGGATTAGGATTTTTCATGCTTACTGCCAAGACTCCCTTTTCACCAGGCTTCAAGAATGATACGGTCTTTAACACATACTCTTGAGCCATTGCACTCACACTTGCTACCATTAACATGGCAATAGCAAGAAGGCAACCAAAAAGTCTATTATGTTTCATATTTTTTTCTTCTTTAAATTAAACAATCATTAAGAAAGGTGAAGTCCCTTAACCTTGGGACTTCAACCAATCTATTTTTTTATTTAGTAATATACTGAAGGTAAGCCTTAATGAAGTCTATGTATGTTGCACCCTCCATAGCTCCACTCTTAACATTGTCAGCAGCCTTTCTGATATCACCGAGACCGATTTCACCATCGCCATCGAGGTCGAGGTTACCACCCTTCTCTGCCTTTTCTGCATCAGCAAGAGCCTTCTTCAAGTTAGCAGAAACTGTATTCAACGCACCTTCGATAGTAGCATAGGTATCACCAAGCTTACCATCAGCGAAGTCCTTAGCAACACTAGACTCCTGAGCAGAAACTGTTTTCTCAGCAGCATTGATAACAACATTAGCGTCAGCCTGAACTTCCTCACGATAGCCAGCAATTGCAGCCTTAGCATTTGTGATTTCAGCCTTAACTGCAGCAATCAACTTATCTGCCTTAGACTTAGCCTCATTATTAGCTACATAGCCCTTATAGTTAGTTGCCTGGAAGTAACCAGCATCGAATGATGCAAATACTGCATTAGCCTCGTCATTGAGAGAAGATGCCGTAAGAGCATTATCCTCCAACTTCTGAGAGAAGGCCTTAAGAGCATCGTTAATTTCCTGCAGCTTAGTCTTAACAAAGTCATCCTTACCATCAGGAACAACCTGCTCGTACTCCTTCTGATAATCAGTTTCCTTACTCTTAGCAACAGTCCATGCCACCTTCTTAGTAGCTACCTTCTCATACAAATCAGTATAATCCTTCAACTGAGCATTAACTGCCTTAACAGCGGTTTCAATCTTAGCCAAATAGTCTGTAGAAATGCTACCAATATTGTCAGCCAAAGTCAAAGCAGTCATATATTCATTAGCCTTAGCATAAGCGTCAGCACTATAATTCTCACCAACGCCATCATTCTGACTCTTATCAAGAATACCCTTATAACGCTTATCGAAGCTATCATGAGCCTCCTGAGTCATCTTAGACTCACTAAGACCCTTGTCAATATAATCCTTGGCAGTATCATACTTACGGTCAGCATCCTTAAAGGTCATTGTAGCCTTGCCATTAGACCAATCACGGGTAAGATAGGTCCAAGCTCTATTATTAGCAGTCTTAACAGCTGCATCAATCTGAGCCTTAATACGTACCTCTATCTCTTCTACAATGCTCTTGTAAGTCTTTCCGTCCTTATTCTCACCATTGAAACGATACTTAGTTGCATCATTAGGATCAAACTCTACATCAGAAACCTCATCAATTGCAGTCTCAAGTTCTGCGACCTTATCAGCTACAGCTTTCTTTTGAGCATCAAGTTCATCAACAATATCAAAGAGAACTCTCTGGTTAGCATTCAAACTTGCAATCATATCATCACTTGCAAAATCAGCCTTCTTCCAAGCCTCAATCTTAGCGATGTAATCGTTGTAATACTTACGAACAGCATCAATCTGGTCATCAATCACCTTCTTGACATCCTTATTATTGTCCTTAACCTTTAACTTCTGATCATTAAGGGTCTTATCCCATTTAGCCTTTACCTGATCATTAATACCAGTAATCTTCGGTGCAATAGTATTGTAGCCTTCTACGATAGTTGCATAATCCTTAAGGCCAATAGTCTTATTGTAACCATTGAGTTCAGACTGAATAACAGCAAATTCCTTCTCATACTGCTTCTGAGTCTCTGGCTCATTCTGATACTTAGCAGAAATCTTATAGCTATAAGTATCAATATTCTTCTGAGCATCAGCAGAAAGTGCAGTCAATGCTTTATGAGCCTGATCAATGAATTCATTCTTCAAACTAGTGAATGTCTTCTCTGCTGTAGTATACTTACCTACAGGATCTGCATCAAGCTGAGTCTTAGTATAATCACGACGATTTGTAGTATCATCAATAAAGTCATTGAGCTCCTTTACAGCCTTTGTCCAATCGTCATAACTAGCAGGCTTAGTAAATACTTCCTTCTGATTAACATCCTTAATTGCAAGAACACCTTCCAAATTATCGACCTTGGTCTTCAAATTTGTAATCTTGCTCTTATAGTCACGCTCAACAATAGCACGAGCAATCATGTTGTCAATCTGATCCTTGAGACCATCGAAGTCCTTCTGCCAATCAGCATTATTCTTAGTTGACTTATAGAATCTGCTAAGCTCCTCCATAGCAGCCTTCTTGAGAGCATCGCGATCCTTAGCAATAGCATTCAGCTCATCTTCAGCCCAAGCAGCCTTTAAGCTTGACTTCACAATTTGCTTCTTACTATCAAGCTTGAAGTCCCAGATATAAGTCAATGCATCATTATCAATTTTACTAACTGAAGTCTTTGCAGCCTCAACCAAGCGATCATCTACGCCCTTAGCCACAACCTTAGTAATATTATCATAGTTCTTCTTAGCTGCTTCAGCATCTTTAACAATCTTCTCAACAGCCGTCTTAACAGCATTCAAGCGATTTTCCAAAGAAGTCGCCAGACCTTCTGCAAGCAACTTATCAACTGTATTACCTGCCTTAGCAGTCACCAACTCAGCTTCCATCTGAGCCACCTTCTGAGCCTCGAGGTTAATCTCTTCCTTTACAGAAGTGAAGAAACCATCAAATGAAAGATTCTGATTATCCTTATCAATCATTGTAGAATAATCTGCAATATCAACAGTAGCCTTATTGACTGCTGCCATACCTACATTCTTAATCAAAGCTTCAGCCTTGCGATAATTAGAAGACTCTACATAAATAGAATTGATTGTTGTAGCATCTCCAAGTTCCAAAACGACTTCACCATCAGCCTTAGCATCAAAGTTCATTTTTCCACCCTCTAAAGATACAGAAAGAGGTTGACCACCAAGAGTGATAATCAAGTTCTCACCATTAACACGGAGTTCAATCTTGTCACCAGCATTTACATTGAATGTAAATTTCTTGTTCTCATACTTAAGATCTGTTGCCTTACCATTAATGACAACATTGTGATTAGCATCAGTCTTAGGAGAATTAAGACCAGCCCAATCATAATCATTAGCAAATGCTGAACCAGCAACCATCGACAATGCCGATACTAAAGTTAAAACTTTTTTCATAATCGTAAATTTTAGTTTATAAAAAAATTGTTCATTATTATTTGTTCTTAGAAAGAATCCTCAAATGTCATGGCGAATCCGTTTCCGGGACTTCATCACTTATTTGTTCTTAGAGAAATGTAGCTTCTAGTCTTGAGTCGGTCTTCTTCCGTTAGGAGAGACGGCTTCGGTTTTTATCTTCTGTTCTTAGTATATCTTCATCTACATCTTGTTGCATCTTCATTAGAAATCTACAGTTCCTTTTTTAGGTCGAGAGGACAAACTTTTTTTAGAAGTTTTATACCCTCATTAGGTTCTTTCGGTTGCAAATGTAGGCAAAATTTCTGAAACCAACAAAATTTTTAGCGTTAAAAAGTATAAATTATCGAAAATTTAACAATAAATTGTAGCCTTTTTCGCTAACTTTTCGTTGTTTGCGCAAACAAAAATAAACACAAAACTACAAAATCAGCAAAAAGGGGGAAAGAAAAACCGCAGACTTGATATAGGTCAAGACTGCGGTTTTTCATCACTTATCACCATAATGGGAGTCTAAATCCAAGACCAGAACCCTTATGCTTTCTTCATATATATCATAGTGAAATCAAATAATGTCGAAGATCATCAGCTGTAGAACAGCTGATAAAATTTCCTTTTCGATATTCTTCTCTTGCACTATCTATCTTTGCCTGAAGTTCTGGAGTAATCACATTATCACTCTTTTTGTTCATCTGTTCCATATCACTATCTCCTTTTAATACAGTTGCACTCATACCATTTTCCAATCCAAGATACCCTTACCTAGATCATCGAGTTCCAAAGCCAAGCCTATCACTTGACGGGAATCTGCCTTAAACGGCTCCAAATAGTTGTTGCTCTTGATTTGGCTGGCAGCAGCTTTCTTACCACCATTGTTCTTCAACTTCAACTCTAATACATAAATGTATCGGGAAGTCTTCACTACCATATCAATCCTTCCAGTCGCAAGCATGTGCTCAACTTCCACGCTAAAGCCTATAGCATGGAATATCGTGCTCATCAAAAGACGATAACGCTCCTCCATATCCATCGAAGCCATCTTCTTGTTACTATACGGCACATCAGCAATCAAAGACTGAAGGCACTTCATCGCCTCATCAACATTTCCTATATTCATATAGCGAGTCAGCATATTCTGCGTGGAAATCACCTGTTCTCCATTTCGCAAGGTAAGTGCTGGCATCACTATCCTATTCAATGCCTGCTTCACTTCCTCATTTGGAAAGCCAAGGTGATACATGCCATCCTCATAGCCCTTCATCGTCAGGTAACCCGACTGATAAAGGAAGAGCTCGGCACCGCCACCTACTACATCAGAAGTCTCTAATGTGAAGGAATCGATATAGCAATCATCAAAATAATCTAAGCGCATCTCCAAGTTGGTTACAAACTTCGAAAGCAGCGAGGTGGCACCGGAAGAAGCCCAGAAATTACGAATCTGCTGTGCTCCCAAGGCATTCACAAGACTATACGGATTGTAAATATCCACAGAATTTCGCTTGCAGAAATGGTATCCATCATAGAATTCCTTTAAGCGAGCATGCGTTTCCTCTGCCGTCCAACCATTCACATCCGCCATTTTCTTTACTTCATATCCAAAATTGGCAGCAATTTCCTCTTCCGTTATACCACAAATGGCGGCATATTCAGGTTCAAAACTGATGTTGGTTAAGTTGTTGAGCACAGAGAAGAGGGAGATTTGCGTAAACTTGGTGATGCCGGTGATGAACACGAAACGCTCATATTCATCATCTGCCTTTAAGATAGCAAACACCTCACGATAGGTTTCCGTGCAGCCTTCATGAGCATCGGTTTTCCAGGAATGCTGAAGAGGGGCATCATACTCATCTATGAGCACAGCCACCGGCTGACCGGTCTGCTTATATGCCGACACGATGATAGCATCGAAACGATCGGCAAGCTGGGCTGTTGGATCCACATCTATTCCATACTTCTCCTCATAATACTTGAATCGTATATTGAGGTAAGAACGGATGGTCTCTGACGTAGCCCCACCCCTGCTCATGTCAAGACGAATTACGGGATGATGCTTCCATTCCTTCTCCAACTCCATGATTTTCAATCCCTCAAAGAGTTCTTTATTGCCTTCGAGATAGTGCTGGAGGGTATCTACAAGCACAGATTTGCCAAATCGACGAGGACGACTCAAGTAGTTGTACTGGTCACCATAGTTCACCAAATACCACACCAAGTCGCTCTTGTCAACATACACGAAGTTACCCTCCCTGATTTTCTTAAACGACTGAATGCCTACAGGCAATCGTCTTCTATTCAAGTCCAACATATCTTATTCCTCCTTTTTTTTAAAGTATAATACAAAAAAGTCTCCTACCTCATCCTCCATTCGCCATGCCCTTATGCTCCTGCTGCTCCACATACATCTGGGCATTCATCTTTCAATTCTTCGCACACCACCATATCTACCCCTCGATAAACAACCACGAGTTTATGAAGCATAGTGGTCTTCACCAACTCTTTCACCATGTTGCTCTCGGCATAACGGGAAACTTGGGCAGCAGCATCCCTGAAAAGTTGCTGCACTTGAGAATCACTAGTGTTCGACTTGCAGTACTTCAGTTCTACAATATAAGAATCGGTCATATCCTTATAAATATCACAAAGAGGCGAAAGGAAGATATCTGCATATCCACCCTCATTGTCCAACTCGGATATAGGACGATAGAACTTGCACTGGCTGGTCATTGCCAGAGTGAAACCATGCACATAGGCTTCACCTTTTTGTCTGTCACGCTGCGAAGAAAACTTCTTCAAGCTATCTGCTATATAAGTAAAGTAAGGCTTGAAGTCACCCTCGTATGCCATTTTACTTGCCAACTTATCCTTATCAAATTCCTCGAATGTCAAGTCATTCTCCTTATAAGTATCCAAAAGATAGGTGTATATCTGGTCACGCACCACCTCGTTCGGAATAATGAACCGGGTGTATCCCTGATAACTGCCATCTACCGTTACCAAACCAAAATAGAAGAGTAAGCTCAGGAAATTATCCGGGTCGTTGATGCGCTCCGCAGGAAAATTCTCTACGAGATTACCCATAACATAACCCTTGGTAACCAGTTCCTGAATGATGCTGGCATCATGGTCGAAGTTCTTGTCATGACGAATCAGCATGCGAATCTTATCGTAGTCAATACGGATATTGGTCTCTATCATGGATTTAGGAATCTGATAGCCCGACCGGATATACCTATCCAGGAAGTTGAGCACCATCACAGAATTATACATGGTGGTCTTGCCATACTCCTCCACAGAGAAACAATAGTTGTCAAACCATGGCTTCATGTTACGAATCAGCTCTTCTACCGTATGATTGAACGGGCATACTGCTGCATAATCCGTAAGCAGCGTCCGCACCTCTTCCTCTGTAAATCCAACCAGTTCATTAAACTCATAGCTCAAAGAATAATTGGTGCCTATATTGAAACCGCTTGTCAAATCATCCATCGTTACGGGACTCACACCTGTTACGAAGACACGTGTCAACGAAGAAGATGTGGCATCCTTTACTGCATCGAAGAACATTCGAAGATAACCTTCGCCATGAGTCTGCTCACGATACCTGACCATGTGCTTCGGCTCGGCAAGAATCTTGTTGGTGAAATGGTCATACTCATCAATGAAAAGATAGATATGCTGGTTCACATTCTCACATTCTGCTGCCAGAAACTTCAACTGATCCACGCATCCCTGGCATTCCTCCTTCATTCTCACGATGATATCATCGGGCAGATACTGCTTGTATCTGTCGCAGAAATTCAAAATGCCGATATTGACACAGTTGTCCAGGCCAGCCCGATAGTTATCAAGTCCGGCATCCACTGTGGCAAAGTTGAGGGGAAGAACCAGATAGGAGTTGCGCTCAGGCGTAGGATTCTCACCGATATACAGTCCGCCAAAGAGCTTATCAAACTGCTCCTTCTTATTGATATCGTAATAATTCTGGAGCATAGAAATGGTAAGGCTCTTGCCGAAGCGGCGAGGGCGAATGAAGAAGAAGAACATATTGGCTTCCTCTATAGATTCGATAAAACGGGTTTTGTCCACATAGTAACAGTTTCTTTCCCTTAAAGTCATGAAATTCATCAAGCCATAAGGAATGCGTTTTCTTTTGGCTGCCGTAGGCATACCATCATGTCTGTTCATCTGTTCCATATCACTATCTCCTTTTAATCATGTTATTACTCTTATCTCATCTTCCACTCGCCTTTCACCTCCACCATCGGCACCACAATCTGCTCCTTGGTGCTGTCGCCGAAGGCTACTTGCAGGAAGACATCGGCCACATGGCGGGCGGTATCTGCCTTGGCATTCAATACATCTACCTTCGCCATGCCCTTGTGTTCCTCCTGCTGCTGCTCCACATACATCTGTGCATTGAGCAGCAGCTGCTCGTGGTAACCCTTCGGGATGCGGTAGGGTTGGTTGAAACCGGCCACATACTCCTCGTACTTGCCCTCCAGGAGCAAGTCGTAGTATCCCTTTGCGGCTATACCCGCAAAGTAAGAAGGGTCAGGACGCTCCTCCTTGCAGGAAGAAAGTCCCAACCCCATACTTATTATCATAAAAATCAAAAGTTTCTTCATCTTTATACATTTTGATTCTTCACTCTTCGTTCTTCACTCTTCACTTCCCCCTACTTCTGACGAATGAAGACGTTGATTGGACAACCATGCAGCGACCAGTTCTCACGAATCTTGTTCTCCAGGAAGCGACGATAGTTCTCCTTTACATACTGTGGCAAGTTGGCATAGAACACGAACGATGGAATCGTGGTGTTTGGCAACTGGGTACAATACTTGATCTTGATATACTTACCCTTCACGCTCTGTGGTGGATAAGCCTCGATGATAGGCAACATCACCTCGTTGAGCTTAGAAGTTCCGATGTGAGCCTTGCGGTTCTGGTAAACATCCTTGGCTGTCTCCAACACACGGAAGATGCGCTGCTTGGTCAGTGCCGAAGCAAAGATGATAGGGAAATCCACGAACGGAGCCATGCGCTTGCGGATGGCATTCTCGAAGGTATCAATCACCTTCTGGTTCTTCTCCTCTACCAAGTCCCACTTGTTTACTACCACCACCAGACTCTTGTTGTTCTTCTGGATCAACTGGAAGATGTTCATATCCTGGGTCTCGATACCACGGGTAGCGTCGAGCATCAGGATGCAGACATCACTGTTCTCAATGGCACGGATGGAACGCATCACAGAATAGAACTCCAAGTCCTCACTCACCTTGTTCTTACGGCGGATACCAGCTGTATCTACCAGGTAGAAATCGAAGCCGAACTTGTCGTAACGGGTATAGATACTGTCACGGGTAGTACCTGCAATCTCGGTAACGATGTTTCTGTCTTCACCGATGAAGGCATTGATGATACTGCTCTTACCGGCGTTAGGACGACCTACCACGGCGAAACGAGGAATGTCTTCCTCGATGGCTTCCTCTGGATTGTCCTGAAGTTTGTCTAATATGATGTCGAGCAAGTCACCCGTACCGCCACCTGTTGCGGCACTGATACACTGAGGGTCGCCCAAGCCCAACTTATAGAACTCGGCAGCCTGATAGTATTCAGCACTGTTATCTACCTTGTTTGCCACAAGGATAACAGGCAGTTTGGCACGACGCAAGATCAGGGCCACGTCCTCATCCCAGTCGGTCAAACCGGTGTTAACATCTACCAGGAAGAGTACCAGGTCGGCCTCCTCGGTAGCTACCAACACCTGCTTGCGGATAGCATCCTCGAAAATGTCATCTGATTTTACGACCCATCCACCGGTATCCACCACAGAGAATTCTCTGCCGTTCCAGCTGCACTTGCCATACTGGCGGTCGCGGGTGGTACCAGCTGTATCGCTCACGATGGCGCGGCGAGATTGAGTCAAACGATTGAATAAAGTAGATTTACCCACGTTAGGGCGACCTACGATTGCTACTAAATTTGCCATAATTAGTCATTCACCCTCCTTCCTTTGAGGAGGTATCATGGATGTGGTCTCTGCATCCAAGTTAATAATTTGCCGAAGCTGACCTTGCTCCGGCCCTCGCCCCTCTGGCGAGAGTCACTCCCTCGATTACATTCAGGGAGGGGAAGTTGATATTACTATCAATTATTCCGGATTGTATCCGAAGGCATCGAGTTCACGCTGCGAACTGCGCCAGTCTTTGTCAACCTTCACGAAGGTTTCCAGGAATATCTTCTTTCCGAAGAACTTTTCCAGTGCCTTTCTACTCTCGGTGTTCACCTTCTTGAGTGCCACGCCCTGGTGACCGATGATGATGCCCTTTTGGGAATCACGCTCCACGTAGATGACGGCATTGATGTGGATGCGGGTGTCGTCTTCCTTGAATCGCTCCACCCTCACCTCTACGGCATAAGGAATCTCCTTGTCGTAGTAGAGCAGAATCTTCTCACGGATAATCTCCGATACGAAGAAGCGGGCTGGCTTGTCGGTAAGCTGGTCCTTGTCGAAGAACGCAGGCGACTCAGGCAGCAGCTCTTTGATGCGCTTGAGGAGCATATCCACGCCAAACTTGTTTTTCGCAGAGATAGGCAGAATCTCGGCATTCGGCAGCAGCGAGTGCCATTTCTCCACGATGTCACCCAGCTTGTTAGGGTCGCTCTGGTCAATCTTGTTGATGAGCAGGAGCACCGGAATCTTCATCTTCTTCACCTTTTCCAGGAAGTCGATGTTCTTCTCAGGGTTCTCAATCACATCGGTCACATAAAGCAACACATCGGCATCCGCCAGCGCACTCTCCGAGAAGGCGAGCATCATCTCCTGCATCTTGTAGTTTGGCTTCAAGACGCCCGGGGTATCGGAAAACACGATCTGCATGTCATCGGTATTCACGATACCCATGATACGATGACGGGTGGTCTGCGCCTTGAAGGTAGCGATGCTGATACGCTCGCCCACCAGTTGATTCATCAGCGTACTCTTTCCCACATTAGGGTTGCCCACGATATTTACGAAACCTGCTTTATGCATACGATAAAAAACTTGATTGAAACTAAATGTTTAAATGAGTTTGCCAAACCTGGCATAAGCTAAAGAAACGCATCCTTGCTTAGTTCACTTTTGTTGAGATGAAATAAGAAAGATGCGTTTCCTTATATAGATAATTATTCTATCCTATTTTAATATGTCTTACTTGCCGAAAGCGGCACCATCGTAAGCCCACTTATAGAATGATGCACCGTGTACGAATCCTGCACCGAATGCTGTGAAGATGACGTTGTCGCCCTTCTTCAACTGGCTCTCAGCATCCCAGAGTGCCAATGGGATTGTTGCCGCACTGGTATTTCCATAATGGTCGATGTTTACTACCACCTTGTCAAGTGGAATTCCTGCACGCTTGGTCACAGCCTCGATGATACGGAGGTTGGCCTCGTGAGGAATCACCCAGTTCACATCATCAGCCTTGAGATTGTTCATCTCCATGATCTTCATCACGTCGTTGCTCATGTCGGTTACTGCGTAACGGAACACGGTGCGACCTTCCTGATAAAGATAATGCAGACGATGATCTACGGTGAAGTGTGAAGGAGGGCACACAGAACCACCAGCCTTCATGTGGAGGAAAGGCAAGCCTTGTCCGTCGGTACGAAGGTATGAGTTCTGAACACCTACATTTTCCTCTTCTGTTGCCTCCACGAGCACAGCACCTGCACCGTCGCCGAAAAGCACACAGGTAGCACGGTCTGTGTAATCTACAAGTGAAGACATCTTGTCTGCACCGATTACGATGATTTTCTTGTATCTGCCACTCTGAATCATGCTGGCTGCAACATCGAGGGTGTACAAGAATCCACAGCAAGCTGCAGAGAAGTCGAACGCAAAGGCATTCTTCAGTCCGAGCTTACCGAGGACGATAGATGCTGTAGAAGGGAATTTGTAGTCAGGTGTAGTGGTTGTCACAATCAGTGCATCGATTGTGTCTGGATCCACGCCAGTCTTCTGAATCAGCTGTTTGGCTGCCTTACGCGCCAGGTAGCTGGTTCCGAGACCTTCCTCTGTAAGGATGCGGCGTTCCTTAATACCTACACGGGTAGTAATCCACTCGTCTGTGGTATCTACCATGCGCGACAACTCCTCGTTGTTGAGGATATAGTCTGGCACGTATCCACCTACACCTGTGATTACAGCATTGATTTTACCCATTATTCAGCTGCTTCCTTAACGATTGCAACCTTACCACGATAGTAACCGCAAGTAGGGCAAACAGTGTGGTAAACATAATATGCACCACAGTTAGGGCAAACTGCCAATGTAGGAGCTACTGCCTTATCATGAGTTCTTCTCTTAAGTGTACGTGTCTTTGACTGTCTTCTTTTAGGATGTGCCATAATTTTTTAAATGTTTTAATTTTTGAATTTTTACTTTTTTAATTTTAAGAGTGCTGCCCAGCGTGGATCCACAGCTTCCTCTTCTTCCTCACCGCTTCGGGCGGCAGAATGCTGCTGTAGCATTTCAATCATAGCAGGGTTGCATTTTCCAGGTGCATGCACATGCTTGATGGGAATGTTGAGGTCTATGAATTCATAGATGAACCACGAGACATCGAGTATTCCTTCGTTCTCGGCCACAATCACGAGGTCATCTTCTTCTGAGTAGTCGTCTCCGAATTTAACCATGAGTCTGTCATCGGTGTCAATGGACTGGTCCATATCATCCAGGCAGATGTCACATGGTATGTGTACCACTCCCTCGGTGTGAAAATTGAGCTCGAAGAAATCGTCCGTCCTGTTGATGGACAGACTACTCTGCAACTCGCCTCTCTGAATATCAGGAGCGTCTATTGCCTGAAAGTATTCATCGTCTAGCTTAAACTCCAAGTTTGTTACCCCCTGAGGCAAAGCTTTCAAATCAATCTTATAAGACTCTATATTACACATATTTTATTATATACCATATTGGTTTCGGGCTGCAAAGTTACGAATAATTTTCGAGATAAAATAATTTTTTATGCTAAAATCACTAAAATCTCTCATTATTAACTAATTATTCCCCGTTTTTTTCGTATTTTCGGGGCTTTTCGAGTGATTTTCGGGTTGATGCATCATCAAAACGCAGGTTTACCGATGCATCGACGCTCTTTCTGCAGATGCATCTGCATGCTTTTTTCTGATACATCAAGCCTTCTTTTTCAGTTCGATTCTGAAGGTGGTTCCCTTGCCCACTTCGCTGCTCTTCACCCAGATTTTACCGTGGTGATATTCCTCTACTATGCGCTTGGCGAGCGATAGTCCCAGGCCCCATCCCCTCTTCTTGGTGGTGAAGCCCGGGCGGAACACGTTGCGCAGATCCTTCTTTCTGATTCCCTTACCGGTATCAGAAACCTCTACGATGGCCCTGTCTTCCATCTCCTCCACATGCAGGGTAATCTGTCCGCCATCCACACCCATGGCATCCACGGCATTTTTAGAAAGATTCTCGATTACCCACTCAAAGAGCGAGGCATTGATCTTAATGATAATGTCGTGGTCGGGGAAATCCTTCACCATCTTCACCTTCTTCGAGGTACGACGGTCCATATAGTCGATGACGTGGTCCATCACCTCGTTCAAACTGGCAGGAACAGGCTCCGGAAGCGAACCGATTTTCGAGAATCGGTCGGCTATCAGCTGAAGTCGCTTGATATCCTTATCCATCTCCGGGATGAGGTCATCGTCAGGATAATTCATCTTGAGGATTTCTATCCAAGCCATCAGGCTGGAGATAGGAGTACCCAACTGGTGAGCCGTTTCCTTAGATAATCCCACCCACACCTTGTTCTGTTCGGCACGTTTAGAAGTAAGGAGAGCGAAGATGGCGATAACTACGAAAATCATCACCACGCCGAGTTGGATGTAAGGATAGGCAGAGAGACGGCGAATCATGAGCGAATCATCGTAGCACACCTGGATGTAGTCGTGGGTAGAATCATCGAGTTCTATCTTGATGTTCTTACCCTGTGCCAGGAGATGCTGACCGATGAGAGCCGCATTCTTCAGACTATCAGCATAATCCTTGCCATCCAAATTGATGTTTCTGAACGTCTGTGCCTGGTTATTGGCATCCATCACGATGACGGGAATGGAGTTATTCTCGTTGATAACCTTCAGCACGAGGCTCAAGTCAGTATTTTCATCCGCCTTGTTCAGCGTGCGCATAGCCTCCGCCCACACCTCCATGCGATTCCGTTCCTCCATAGCTAGATCCCGAACAAGGAAATGGGACACAACGAGCGAGGCGACAGCGATGCAAACTGCCGCTATCACCAGATAAATCTTCACCTGTCTTATTCTATCCGTCCAAATCATGCTGCAAAGATACAAAAAATCTGCGAAATCCAAGACCGAACAGGTCAAAAATCTGTGAAAACCAAGACCGAACAGGTCAAAAATCTGTGTAAATCTGTGAAATCTGTGGGAAAACAAAAAAGCCTCAGAAATCTTTCGAAATCTGAGGCTTTGATAAAAGAAGGCGGCTACCTACTCTCCCGCATTGCATTGCAGTACCATCGGC
>USJX01000067.1 GCA_900555035.1 uncultured Prevotella sp. | reverse complement strand
ACCCGCGACCCCAACCTTGGCAAGGTTGTGCTCTACCAACTGAGCTATTTCCGCATTTCTTAATTGCGAGTGCAAAGGTAGTATAATTTCTTGAATCCACCAAATGTGTTTACATATTTTAAGAAAAATACCCCGTTTTTTCTTGAAAATAGGTAGAATCTTGAAGAAAATGGCATCTAAAACCTTTAATTACCCACTTTAAGTACGCTTCCGATGCCTGTATAGGCTACCTGGTATCGCATCAGTGGTTTGTCTTCTTTGCTTTGTCCGCCACTTGTTATGGTTCCATTTTCCAGGCTATACACCCTTTTGCACTTCCTGCAAATCACCGATTGGCGGTTTCCTGTCCATTCCAGCGGATAGTTGGTTCCGCCATATTGCAGGATGCAGTTGAGGCACTGTCTGTCCCAGGCTACGTATCCGTTGAAATTGGATAAGCCCAGAATGAACCCGTTCTTGGTGGCATCCTTCAGGTCGTTGCCGGCTCCCAGGTTGCTGTAATTGGCATAATTTTCCTTGGCGGTAGAGAGGACGATGGTCTCGGTCTTGTTCTTTCCGTCGTTAAGGGTGGAGTAGATATTCCATGCTCCGTTCACCTTCTTGGCGCTAACCATGGTGTAGCTGCCCGGCCCATTGAGTGCCGTCTCGATGGTGCTGCCAGGGTGGTAGATGGTTCTGAAGATGAATTGGCAGAAATAGCGGGTACTGATGCTGTTGTCGGCATCGCACGATGAAAGGATACTTCCGCCCAGCAGAATAGCTGTTGTTGGAAAGCACAAACAAAGCAAGAGCATAGCTTGGTTAACTATGCTCTTCACCTTATTATATATATGAACCTTATTTATTATATACATTTCTTCTTCAGTTTGATTACTTTGATGGCATCAGATGATACACGCCTGCTTACTTCAGCAAGTCTTTCTCGGCGTTCTCCATGCGTTCGAAGTGGAACTCGGAGAGCGTTTTTTCCATCAGTTCCTGAATCTTGTCGTTGCAGAGATTGCCGATGCTTCCCTCGTGAGTATGGTGAATATCCTTGTTTGGCTTGAATTCGCCCGCTTCGATTTCCAATCCCACTGTTTTATAGGCATCACGGAAAGGCATGCCGTTGGCGGCAAGCTGGTTCACCTCTTCTACAGAGAACATTGGGTCATAGCGAGGGTCATCGAGGATATGCTCGTTCACCTCCATCTTGTTGATGATGTAAGCCGCCATCTGCAGGCAGTCTTTCAACTCATCGAAGGCTGGAAGGAACACTTCCTTGATAATCTGAAGGTCGCGGAAGTAACCCACAGGCAGGTTGTTCATGATGAGCATCACCTGCTGAGGCAAGCTCTGAAGCTTGTTGCTCTTGGCGCGAATCAGCTCGAATACGTCTGGGTTTTTCTTGTGAGGCATAATGCTGGAACCGGTGGTGCACTCCTTAGGCAACTTCACGAAGCCGAAGTTCTGGCAGTTGAACATGCAGGCATCGAAAGCCATCTTTGCCAGTGTTCCTGCCACGGTAGCCATGGCAAAAGCCACGTTGCGCTCCATCTTTCCTCTGCCCATCTGGGCATAAACCACATTATAGTCCATACTGTCGAAGCCGAGAAGCTCGGTGGTCATGGTGCGGTTCAGTGGGAATGAGCTTCCATAACCGGCTGCACTACCCAATGGGTTGCGGTTGGTCATGCGGTAAGCTGCCTGCAGGAAGAGCATGTCGTCGGCAAGTCCTTCTGCATAAGCGCCAAACCAGAGCCCGAACGATGAAGGCATCGCCACCTGCAGGTGGGTGTAGCCCGGCATCAGTACGTCCTTGTACTGGTTACTCTTCTGAATCAGCTCATCGAAGAGAATCTTCACGGCATCCACAATCTCCTTCAACTCATGACGGGTGAAGAGTTTGAGATCTACCAGCACCTGGTCGTTGCGAGATCTTCCCGAATGAATCTTTTTACCCATGTCGCCCAGTTTCTGGGTGAGCATCAGTTCTACTTGGGAATGAACATCCTCCACGCCGTCTTCGATAACGAACTCGCCCTTGTCGGCGATGGCGTAGATATTCTTCAATTCTGCAAGGAGCTGGGTAAGCTCATCCTTCTCCAGGAGTCCGATGCTTTCGAGCATGGTGATGTGCGCCATACTTCCCAGCACATCATACTTGGCGAGATAGAGGTCGAGTTCACGGTCGCGGCCTACGGTGAATCGTTCTATTTCCTTGTTTACTTCAAAGTTCTTTTCCCAAAGTTTATGTGCCATAATTGTATCTTTTTATTAATCCTGATATGGAATCATCGCCAGGGCGTCTGCAATCTTCTCGATGCCTTCCTGCAATGGCTTCTTCACCATACCCTTGATAAACATGTTGAGCTCTGCCTTGATGGTGAGCTTCATCTTGCATGAGAATTCTCCTGTAGGGAGCAGCTGAATCCAGAAGTTGAACGGGATAGGGCTGTTCTCTGTCTCGAATTTGATGGTTTTAGGAAAATCTCTGTCGATGATGCGCATCTTCAGGTCGCCCACCATTGGGGCGTTGATAGTGATGCTGTCGCTGTCGAATCTCAGGTCCTTGAGTTTCTCCATTTCCTTTCTCTTGTCTTCAGGAATCTGGTCTTTCACCTGCTCGAAGCGGTCCTTGAGCACCTGCAGGTTGTTGAGGTCGCTCAAAGTGTTAAAAACAGATTCCTGCTTGTGAGGAATCTGTTTGATATTACTTTCGAATGTACTTGTACTCATTATTGATGGGTCAAAAATTACTTCTTCCAGTTAGCTGGGTCCTTGCGCCACTCGTGGAGCAACTCTACGTCTTCCTGCTTGATGTAGCCTGTTTCCAAAGCCTCTGCTACTACGTGCTCATAGTCAGTCAGAGTAACCAACTTCACGTTAGCGTCGGCGAATGCCTTCTCTGCTACAGGGAAACCGTATGTGTAGCTAGCTACCATACCCACAATCTCGTTGCCGTTCTTGCGAAGAGCCTCTACTGCCTTGAGTGAGCTGCCGCCGGTAGAAATCAAGTCTTCTACTACAACAACCTTAGCCTTAGGGTCGATTTCGCCTTCGATGAGGTTCTGCATACCGTGATCCTTTGGTTTAGAACGAACGTAAACGAAAGGCAAGTGCAACTCGTCGGCTACCAATGCACCCTGTGCGATGGCACCTGTAGCAACACCAGCTACAGCGTCAGCCTCTGGGAACTGCTCCAGGATGGCGTGTACGAGCTCGAGCTTTACATAGTTGCGGAGTTCTGGGAAAGACAATGTCTTGCGGTTGTCGCAATAGAATGGTGACTTCCAACCAGAAGCCCATGTGAATGGATCGTTAGGCTGCAATTTGATAGCCTTAACCTTCAATAACTTAGATGCGAATTCTTTCTTCAGTTTGTCCATAATTCTATAAGGATTAATTAATTATAATTTATATCTGCAAAGGTACTACAAAAAATTGATTAAACATCATAAATGGCTTATTTATTATAGATTTTTAATCGTGTGCCCATCCGATGGTGGTGATGCTGAATTTCATCTTGCCCGCCTTGATCAGTTCTTCGCAGCAGGATACGAGGGTGGCGCCTGTGGTGCAGACATCATCAACAATGAGTAGATGCTTTCCGGCAAGGTTGGCGATGGGGTGCTTGCCTTGGGTGTCGTGATAGAAATCTGATGTCTGGAACACGTGCTTTACGTTTTCCTGTCGTTCAGTTCTGCTTTTGTGGGTCTGGCTTTCTGTAAATAGGGTTCGCCTGATTGCGTCTGTAATGATGGGAAGTCCCGTCTTTTCCTGTATTCCCCGGGCTATCTCCTCGCTTTGGTTGTAGCCTCGTTCCTGTTGTCTTTTCTTGGTGATGGGAATGGGGATGATGGCGTCGATGCCTTCAAAGAAGTTGACTTCCAGGCCCTTGCTTCCGATGAGTCTGCCCAGATAGATGCCGATGTCGGGCCGATGGTGATATTTCAGCTGGTAGATGGCATTACTGGTTTTGGAGTGGCTGCTGTAGTAGATGAGTGCAGCGCATCGCTCTATGGGGATGCGGCCCCAGAACATCTTTGCCATCTCGTTTTCGTAGGGGTCGCTCCAGGTCATGGTGAGGGGGAGGTGCTTGAGGCAATTTATGCAAAGCATCTCTTCCGAACCCAGCAGTCTGTTGTCGCAGATGGGACAATAGCGGGGTAGGAGCAGGTTGATGATTTTCCCTAAAATACTGAGTCGCATCCTTCTATCAGATCTTCTTCTTTCATTTTGTCGATGCACTTGTGTATGACATCCATGCTGTAGCCTCTTCCCAGGGCAAAGCGGATGAGTTTCATCGAACGCTCGTAGTCGTTCTTCGCCTTGATGCTCTTGTATTTGCTTTTCAAGAGGGGGAGGAGGGTTTCCATATACATGTCGTCCTCGATTTCCTCGAAGATGGGGTCGGAGATATCCTTCGGGATATGCTTCATCCAGAGGGCCTGTTCCACCTTGCGGCGTCCCCATTTGTTGTACTTTATCTTGTCGTTGATGAAGAATCGGGCAAAGCGCTCATCGTCGATGAACTTCTTCTGGGTCAGGAATTCCATGTTTCGGGCGATGGCATCCTCTGGGAGTTCCCACTTCTTCATCTTGTCGAGCATTTCCTGCGAGCAATGTTCGGCTTGTGTGCAGAGGGTAGTGAGCTTCAGCAGAGCCTGCTGCTCTGTCATCGGCTTCTTGGGGCGCTTGGGCTTGTTGTAATATTCCATAATGCATTTAATTTTATTGGAGGGATTGGGGGGTATGCTTTTGTTGGGGGGATTACAAATCCCCCGGTTTAATAGGTCGAACCTTTTTTTACTGCGGATTGCAAATCCGCAGGGACGCCTAGCGGTGGACTTTCTGGGATAGTCTATTTCATAGCTTTCATCATTCTCTTCTTTCCGTAAGCATCTTCCTTGGTTTCAATATCCTTGAAACCAAGATCTTGCAGCATTTCCCTGGTCTCCTTTTCGTAGATAGGATTGATTTCGAAGTATAATGCTCCTCCTGTTTTGAGAGCAGATGATGCATATTCGGCGATGGCACGATAGAACTTCAGCGGCTCTTCATCAGGAACAAAGAGGGCGATGCTCGGTTCGTGCTCCAGCACATTCTTTTCCATATCTGCTTTCTCCTTTTCGCAGATATAAGGAGGATTGCTCACGATGATATTCCAGCCTTTAGAAAGTGAAGATTCTGCTGCTTCGGATATCTCTGCAGCTTCTGCAGCTTCTGCTGCTTTCGGCAACATCAAGGCATCCTGATACTCTATTCTAACATTCCTGGCCTTCAGCATTTCTACATTCCCCTGTGCAATGCGGAGGGCATCTTCCGAAATATCCCATCCCGTAACCTCGGAATTAGGAATGGTCAATCCTAAAGTGATGGCGATGCAGCCGGATCCCGTGCAAATATCAAGAATCTGCTTCGGGTCATCTGCATCCAGAGATGAAACTTCCTCCTCTATCCACTGGCAGAGTTCTGCCGTTTCAGGTCTTGGAATCAGTACGCCCGGCTCCACATGGAAAGTTCTTCCCGCAAAGTCGGCTTCGCCCAAAACATACTGCACCGGCTCGCCATTTTGCAGTCTTGTGATAATTTCTTCCAGATTTCTTTCTTCGTCTGAAGATAATTCATTAACTTTGCCGCAGATTATGTCGGTCAGAGTCATTCCGTACTCCACATCAAGCACGGTGCGGACGATAGCCTGCGCTTCGCCAGCATCATAGAGTGGGGTGAGGGATTGCCAAAACTGTTGGTACGTTTTCATCTTGATATTGCTTATTGCTATTTGATTTGAGAGCAAAGATACGACATTTTATCGAAAGTGAGTAAAAAAACAGAAGAAAAGTTGATTATGGAACAAAATAAAGTATCTTTTCTGGATCCGAAGACGGGAGAGCCGCTCTCTCAGCAGGAGATTGATGAAATGTTCATGCGCCGCTGCCTGCAGTTGGCCAAGAACGGCAGACAGAATGCGAAGCCTAATCCTATGGTGGGCGCCGTCATCGTGAGCAGCGAGGGCAGAATCATAGGCGAAGGTTATCATGTGCGTTGTGGCGAGGCCCATGCCGAGGTGAATGCCTTTGCATCGGTAAAGCCTGAGGATGAGCATCTTTTAAAGGATGCCACCATCTATGTAAGTCTCGAACCCTGTTCGCATTATGGCAAGACGCCTCCTTGTGCCGACCTTATCGTAAGAAAAGGTGTGAAGAGATGCGTCTGCGGCTGCGTGGATCCTTTTGCCAAGGTGCAGGGGCGTGGCATCCAGAAGATTCGTGAGGCAGGCATTGAAGTAACGGTGGGTGTTCTGGAGGCGGAATGCCTCGAACTGAACAAGCGATTCATCACCTTCAATACCCATCAGCGACCATACATCATCCTGAAATGGGCGCAGACGGCGAATGGCTTTCTGGATAATAATTATCAGGGCATGGCGATTTCTTCGCCATTCACCAAGATGCTTTCGCACAAGCTCCGTGCCGAGAACGATGCCATCCTGGTGGGTAGAATCACCGACGAGCGTGACCATAGCCAGCTTAACGTAAGAGACTGGAGCGGAAAGGATCCGATGCGACTGGTCATCGACCGCCATCATCCTTGTTTCGAGGGCTTGGATTTCTCCAAAGGTAAGGAAGAGGTGTTGAAGCAGATGATGCAGTACCTATATAACAATAAGGTGCAGTCGCTGATAGTAGAAGGTGGAGCCATCACCCATCAGGCTTTCCTCAATGCCGGATTATGGGATGAAATCAGGGTAGAAACATCTTTATCCACATCTGTGGAAAACGTGGTAACTGCCGGAACTGCAGCACCAAAGCTTCCTCATAACATCCGGTTAGTGAGCCATGAGGCGTATGATAATAATATTATAAATAATTACGAACGAGTATGAGCAATAGATTTACATCGCGCCTGAGCGATAACGACGATTTCAAGCGAGACGAGTTGATTCGCAAGATAGAGCATGCCGTGGAGCACATGACGCTCGCTGAGCTGGAAGCCCTGTCGTATGACATGTTTACCAAGGGCTACATCCAGGATTACTAAACATTCAGGCATAAGACAAGATATAAAAAAGGTGGGTGCTACAACAATTCGTGTAGCACCCACCTTTTTTATATCTTATTCTTTATTTCCTTTATTTCGCCATTGGAGTGAAACGCAAGGTGAACTCATGAGCTCCTGTCGGAGTCATGTACTGTGGCAGACAAGAGTCGCCACCACAACTGCGGTTACCGATGCCACGCTGCCAGAAATCGAAGTGAGCGAAAATCTGGTTAGAGCGTACCAGGTCGTAAGGATGCTTGCCACCATAGAATACGTCGTAGTTGAATTGGGCATCATCGAAGTGAGACAACGAGAAGGCTACCATGCCCTCGGTGGTAATCTGCAACTTCGTGCTGTTGTTGTCCAATGTCAACTGGCGCAAGCCCTGGCGGTCGCCCATGGTCTGAGGAGCACTCTGCTCTTCGAACATGCCATCCACGGTGGTCTTGTACAAACCTAACAGCGAACCTCTCTGACGGTCGATGTAGTTGCTCCAAGGACCCTTGGCATAATACTCCACATTCTCGAAACCAGGAGCAAACTGCATGGTAATACCGATTTTTCGGGTTTCCTCAGAAGAATTGTTGGTAGTCACCTTCATATCCACGGTTCCGTTAGGATAGATGATGTAAGCAATCTGGTGAGTATCCTTACCGTTGGTAACGGCAGTCTCCACAACCACGTTCTTGCCCTGCTTCTTAGGAGCCTTCACCATCATCTTTTTACCGGTGAGTGCACCCTCTTCCTTGTTCTCGTTCTCGGCAACACCACCTGTAGCACCCAGGTTCACGTTGTCGTTGGCAATGCGACGGAAGCCGTTGAAGTCAGGACCAGCGTTAGGCTGAACGAGCTGAGTATTGCGATAAGTCCAGTTGGCGATGGTTCCGTCCTCACCGAATGTGATGCTGAAGTCCTTGCCGGTAATGGTGTTATCCTTTACCTTCAGCTTGCCCTTCTCCTGGATAGCTGGCAACTTGCCATGGTCTTTCTGTACGAAGGTAGGGTCGGCTACAGATGTGCCACCTGCATTCTCTGCAGAAAGCTTGAACTGCTGCTGAGCCATCATATAACCCTGCTTGCTCCATGAAGTTGACTTCTTCAGAACGAGGCTGAAGGTGATGACATACTCTGCCTTATTATCTACAACGGTGGTGTAAGGGATGTTGATATCGCAGGTCTTGCCTGGCAATACAGATGGGATAGCCACCTGGTTCTTCTCTACAGATATGCCATTGCGGAGCACTTCGTAGCTGAGATTATAGATATCAGCCAGGTTGGTGAATGCGCACTTGTTCTTCAAGGTGAGCACGCGGCTGTAGAAAGACTCGAAGTTCACATTTCTGTAAACATACTTCACCTCGGTGAGCTTAGCCGTCCACTCTCTGCCTGGAGTAATGATACCGTTGCTCATGAAGTCGCCCTGGAATCCTCTGTAACCGTTGTTCATCTTGGTATAGTCGTAACCGGATGTGTAGTAGTGGAGTCCGGTCTTAGGATCCTTCAGAGGAAGACCCTTGCGGATGCGGCGTGTATCGTAGATACCCTGGTCAACCCAGTCCCAGATGCAGCCACCGGTGATACCGGTACTTGCCTCGATGAGGTCCCAGTATTCCTGCAGGTTACCCACAGCCTGCCCCATCGCATGAGCATACTCACAGATAAAGTAAGGCTTGTTGTTGAGACCATCCATCTGCTTCTTCACCACCTCGATTCTTGGATACATGTCTGAACCGAAGTCAGAGTACTTGGCACCGTGATTGTAGCCCTCGTAGTGAACCCAAGCGTCGCGACCAGGCAAAAGCTCCTTAATCTTATCGTAGGTAGCCTGGAAGTTATCGCCACCGCCCGACTCGTTACCGAGCGACCAGAATACCACGCTAGGGTGGTTGCGGTCTCTCAATACCATGCGCTCTGTGCGGTCCACGTAAGCAGCGCGCCAGGTAGGGTTGTTGGAAAGTGAGTGGTTGTTGTGGCATTCTACGTCAGCCTCGTTCATACAGTACAATCCGTAGTAGTCGAACATGGCATACATCTTAGCCTGACGAGGATAGTGACTGGTACGAACGGTGTTCACATTGGCCTGCTTCATCAGGATTACGTCGCGAAGCATGGTCTCCACGTCGATGGCGTGGCCATAGAGTGGGTGAATATCCTGGGTGTTGACACCCTTGAAGAATACTCGCTTGCCGTTTACATAAACCAGTTTGCCCTTGATGGCAACATCTCTGAAACCGTATTTGGTAGAGAATACCATCTCTTCCTGGTCGCCTGCCTTCTGGCGGACGATAACGGTATAGAGGTTAGGCTGCTCTGAGGTCCAGGCCTTCAGCCCGGTCAGGTTGTCGATGGTAAGGCGGCAGTTCTTCTCGCCGTCCTTAGCAGTCATGGCAACCTGTGCCGACTGCTTGCCAACAGATTTTCCCTGAGGGTCGAGGAGCTCGATCTCCAGCGTCTTCTGAGAGCTCTCCTTGGCAGCGTTATTGATAGTCAGGTCAACATTCAGGTTGCCCGATGCATAATCGCTGTTCAGGGCAGAAGTGATGTAATGATCTGATACGAAAGTCTTTGGAGTAGCTACGAGATAAACATCGCGGTGGATACCACCCAGGTGCCACATATCCTGTCCCTCCAGATAAGAGCCGTCGCTCCAGCGGTAAACGCGTACAGATACGTTGTTGTCGCCCTTGCGAACCAGGTTGGTAACATCGAAGTCAGCATCTGTATTGGCCCCCTGTGAATAGCCGGCATACTTACCGTTTACCCAAACCACGATGGCGCTGCAGGCACCGTCGAAGTGCAGGAATACACGCTTTCCGGTTTCCCAACCTTTAGGCAGGTTGAAGTTACGGCGATAAGAACCTACCGGATTCTTGTCGAAGTTATCCTTGAAGGCTGTGATGAATGGCGGTTTGTTCTCGAAAGGATAGCCCACATTATTATATACAGGCACATCGTATCCAGCCATTTCCCAGTTCAGAGGCACCTGGAGTTCCTTCCATGAAGAAACATCGGCGTTGTCTGCCCAGAAATTATCCTTTTCAGGCTTGCCCTGTTTCCAGTCGGCAGTATAGTGGAACTTCCACTTGCCGTTGAGCAACAGATAATTGGCATGTTTAGGAGTGAGCCATGGAAATTTGTAGTAGTCGTCCTGCTGCATGGAAGCAGTAGAAGAATATGGAACGAAAGTAGCATGGGCTTTTTCTTTGCGATCCTCAAACTTAGTCTCGTCTTCTACCCATTTGTCCGTAAACGGACATACGTCAACCTTTGCCTCAACCACTTTCTTCACCTTTTTCTTGGTGTGTCTAGGTTGTGCAACAGCTGATGCGCTGAAGAGGAAGGTCAGTGCAACCGCAGTTCCCCAAAATAAATGTTTTTGTTTCATTGTTTAGTTGAATTATTAATAATTACAAGTTAGCTAGTTATGAATCTATTTAGATTTGGTGCAAAATTACGATTAATTCCTGAAACTTCCAAATAATTACCGAACTTTCGTGTGCTGATGGAGTTAAAAAACATAAAAGTGTTGTGCGCTAATCTTTTCTATTAGCCTTATTTTGCTGCTATGGTACTGAAACTACCATTTCGCGCAAAATAGTGATACGCTATTCTGCGCGAAATGGGGTAAAAATCCTACTTCGCGCAAAATAGTGAAATTTTAGAAGAAGAATCTTATCCTTTTCTTCCGAAATCGGCTGGAATCTCGCCCCACTTCTTTGTTTCCCATTTAAAGATAGGCACGGTGATGGGGTGGGTGCGGAGCCAATTTTCGGCACGGGCGATGACCTGATAGAGCTGCTCGGTTTGAGGAGTGCGCTCCAGCTTGGTCTTGCATTGCTTCTTGTTTACCCAGAGCTGGGCATTTACGCTGTCGCTATAGATTACCTTGTCGGTGATGCCTCGCTGGGCCATCAGGGCTAGAGCGTGGACGATGGCAAGGAACTCGCCGATGTTGTTGGTGCCGTGAATGGGACCATAGTGGAAAACCTGCTCACCAGTCTGGAGATCAATGCATTGGTATTCCATCGGACCCGGATTGCCGGAACAGGCAGCATCCACAGCCCAGGCATTCGCCTTTACCTCGTTGGGCAAAGGCAACACGGTATCGTTTCTCCATGAAGGAGGATTTACGGGCATCTTATTCATTTTTTTTCTATTCTTTTATTTTCTGTTGATCATTGTTTTAGAATCCTATCCTATAGAAATAGGAAATAGAATTGATTGATAAAAACTTAGAATAATGACCTTTATAAAGAATACAGACCTTTATTATAAAGAGTCCTAACCCCTATAAAAACGAAATGAGCAAACCCCAGAGTCTGGCTCTGGGGGTGCTCATTATTTGTCAATAGTCAATATTCAATTGTAGGTTATTATATCTTATGTAAATATTACATTCTTTCTGGAACCTCGATACCGAGCAGAGCCATACCGTTCTTCAGAATCTTGGCAACATTGGCTGCAAGAACCAGACGGGTAATCTTCTCTGCCTCGCTCTCAGCATTCAGGATGCTGTAGTCGTGGTAGAACTGGTTGAACTCCTTGGTCAACTCGTAGCAGTAGTTGGCAATGCCGCCAGGGTTGTAGTTGTTGCCGGCATCGGCTACGGCAGCAGCGAAGTCGTTCATCTTCTGGATGAGGTCAATCTCCTTCTCGTTGATAGGAGCATCTGCGCCCAACTCAGCAGGAATCTCGATGCCCTCGGCTGCTGCCTTGCGCATGATGCTGCGGATACGAGCGTAGGTGTACTGGATGAAAGGACCTGTGTTACCATTGAAGTCGATGCTCTCCTCTGGGTTGAAGAGCATGTTCTTGCGAGCATCTACCTTCAAGATGAAGTACTTCAACGCTCCGAGACCCACGATGCGTGAAATCTCCTGACGCTCTTCTTCGCTCATGTCCTTGAACTTGCCAAGCTCATCGCTTGTCTGGCGAGCATCCTTGATCATCTCTGCCATCAGGTCATCCGCATCTACTACGGTTCCCTCGCGGCTCTTCATCTTACCGTTAGGCAGCTCTACCATTCCGTAAGAGAAGTGAACCAAGTCCTTACCCCACTTGAAGCCGAGACGGTCGAGCAGGATAGAGAGTACCTGGAAGTGGTAGTTCTGTTCGTTACCTACTACGTAGATCATCTTGTCGATAGGGAAGTCCTTGAAGCGGAGGTCGGCAGTACCGATGTCCTGAGTCATATAAACAGAAGTACCGTCAGAACGGAGCAGGAGCTTTTGGTCGAGACCCTCGTTGGTGAGGTCTGCCCATACAGAGTTATCGTCCTTGCGGAAGAAGAGACCTTTTTCCAATCCTTCTTCTACCTTCTTCTTACCCTCGAGGTAAGTGTTTGACTCATAGTATATCTTGTCGAAACCTACACCCATCATCTTGTAGGTCTCGTCGAAGCCAGCGTAAACCCAGCTGTTCATCTTCTGCCAGAGAGCGCGAACTTCAGGGTCGTTGTTCTCCCACTTCACGAGCATTTCGTGAGCCTCCTTAATCAGCGGAGCCTCTGCCTTTGCTTTCTCTGTGGCAGCTTCTTCGTCCATGCCCTCCTTCATGTACTGAGCCTTGAGCTCTGCGATTTCCTCACGATAGTGCTTGTCGAAGGCAACATAGTAGTCGCCGATGAGGTGGTCGCCCTTCTTGCCAGAAGTTTCAGGAGTTTCGCCATTGCCCCACTTGAGCCAAGCGAGCATAGACTTACAGATGTGAATACCACGGTCGTTAACGATGTTTGTCTTGATAACCTTGTTGCCGTTGGCCTCCATGATTTGAGCCAATGACCAACCGAGCAGGTTGTTGCGCACATGACCGAGGTGGAGAGGCTTGTTGGTGTTAGGAGAAGAGTACTCTATCATCACGAGTGGACTATTCTCAGTAACAGGCTTCTCACCGAATTTCTCGTCGGCGTGGATGGTGTTGAGGAGTCCTACCCAAGCGGCAGGTGCGATAGAAAGGTTGAGGAAACCCTTTACCACGTTGAAGTCTGCGATAACATTAGCGCAGTTTTTCTTCAGGTATTCGCCGATTTCCTGTGCTGTATCCTCAGGCTTTTTCTTTGACATCTTGAGGAATGGGAATACGACGAGGGTAAGGTTACCTTCGAAATTACTCTTGGTCTTCTGCAGGGCTACCATTTTTTCAGGTACTTCCTGACCATAAAGCTCCTTCACCGCCGCGATGACAGAGCTGATGATTTCGTTTTCTATCTTCATTATCTTTATATCTTTTTTACCGGTAAATATCTTTTCTTTATGCCCGCTCAAGGGGCATTTGCATCCCCTTTTTGTCTAAGCGGCTACAAAATTACAAATAATAATTGGATTGTGCAAAGAAAACGACTTGTTTCTTTGCACAATACATAAAAATATCTCATCTGCGTAGGCTCTTGCTTGGTATCTCTTAACCTTCGAGGATGATGTCTGCCACGTCCTGAGGTGTATTCCAGAGGATACCATCTTGCAGCTCATCGTCGGTAAATCCATTGAGAGCCTCGGTAGCTTCCTTCTCGCTGAGCGCAGGAGTACCGTCTTCGTTCTTAGCATCGAGCAGTGCCTGTAAGATGGCAGCTCTGTATTCTTCTATTGTCATCATTCGTTTTGTTGTAAAGTTTTTGTATCTAATAATGCTTTTGTCGTAATGACAATGCAAAAATAAACAATTATCCACAAATAGCCATAATTATTTTGCTAAAAAAATAAAAAGCCCTCAACATATAGTGGATTGTACTATATGTTGAGGAGTTTTATGCTATTGCTGGTAAATGGATGTTTTACTTCAAAACTTTAGCCAAGAAATCGCTGGCGATATGAGCGGCTTGCTCTTCCTGACCGCCGAATCCGTGGTCGGCATCGGTCATCAAGTGCCATTCGCTCTTCTTGTTCAGATAGTGGAAACGCTGACCATAGGTGTAAGGCACTACTCGGTCGGCATCGCCATGCAGGATGCACTCGGCTCCGTGGTAGTTCTTGGCCGTCTCGTAGATAGGCAGAGTGGTGGCTGTGCGGATATAGTTGCCACCCAGGGCCTTGCCGTCCCACATCTCTATCTTGGCTGGAGGATTCTTGGGGTCGTACATCTTGCCGAATGTATTGCCACGCAGGGCATCGTCACGGAGCACGGCGGCAGGGGCAAGGAGCACCACGGCTTGTATCTTCTTGATATCCTTGTCAGCTTGTGCGACTAGCTGTCCGCTGGTCATGGCTGTAACCACGCCACCTTGTGAGTGGCCGCCCATCGCAATCTTGCTCACCCAAGGCAGCGAGGAGGCATAGCGCAAGATGCACTTGGCATCTTCTATCTCATTCAGTACGGTCATATCCTCAAATTTTCCCTCGCTCTTGCCATGGCCATTGAAGTCGAATCTGATCACGGCAATGCCTTTCTTGTTGAGGCTGTCTACGAGGCAGTCGAAGAGTTTTCCCTCCTTATTGCCGCCAAATCCATGGCAGAGCACGAGGAGCGGAGTCTTCTTGCCTGCCTTCGCTTTGGCATTTGCTTGGCTTCCGTTGCCATTGGCTGCATCATTGTCTGGACGCTGGATGACTACATCGAGTTTGCCATGGTCGCCCTGCACGGTGGTATGCTCGGTTGAGGCTACTGCGCCGAGTGAGAACAGGGCGCAAGCGGTAAAGATAATTGTTTTTAGATTCTTCATATTGTATGTTATTATTTTATTTGTAAGTTTCGCTTGCAAAAGTACATAAAAGCCTTGAAACCACCAAAAGTTTTTGTTTCATCTTCTTTATTATACCTTAATTCCGCAACACTATAATTTAACTTTATTTATAAGTTCCTGAGCAACAAAAAGTTGCCCAGGATTTTGCCATGTCAGAATTTTCAC
>USJX01000066.1 GCA_900555035.1 uncultured Prevotella sp. | reverse complement strand
AGTATCTGACTGGATTTGAAGTGTTAAACCCTGATTTGGTGATTTGTCATTTAGATGCCAAAGCTTCGATGCAGATTGATTTGACAATTAATAAGGGACGTGGATACGTTCCTGCTGATGAGAATCGTCAATTCTGCACAGACGTTAACGTTCTCCCAATCGATTCCATCTACACCCCTATTCGTAATGTAAAGTATGCGGTTGAGCCATATCGTGTTGAACAGAAGACCGATTATGACAAGCTTGTACTTGAAGTTACAACTGATGGTTCCATTAGTCCAAAGGATGCACTGAAGGAAGCTGCGAAGATACTTATTTATCATTTCATGCTCTTCTCTGATGAGAAGATCACTCTTGAAAGTCCTGATCAGGAGAACAATCAAGAGTTTGATGAGGAAGTACTTCATATGCGACAGTTGCTTAAGACTCGTCTCGTAGATATGAACCTTAGTGTTCGTGCCCTCAACTGCTTGAAGGCAGCTGATGTTGAGACTCTTGGTGACTTGGTTCAGTACAACAAGACTGATCTCTTGAAGTTCCGCAACTTTGGTAAGAAATCGCTCTCAGAGCTTGATGATTTGCTCGAGAGTCTGAATCTGTCTTTTGGAACTGATATTTCAAAGTATAAATTAGACAAGGATGCTTAATGCTCCTAGTCCAAAAAGAACAAAACAAAAATGAGACATAATAAGAAATTCAACCATTTAGGTCGTACTGCTTCTCATCGTAACGCGATGTTGGCTAACATGGCTTCATCACTTATCTTGAGCGAGCACAAAAGAATCACTACGACCCTCGCAAAGGCAAAGGCTCTTAAGAAGTATGTTGAGCCATTAATCACTCGTTCAAAGAATGATACAACTACATCACGTCGTGTTGTTTTCCGTTATCTTCAGAACAAGTATGCTGTTAAGGCTCTCTTCGGTGAGGTAGCTGAGAAGGTAGCTAACCGTCCTGGTGGTTACACTCGCGTTATCAAGTTGGGTACCCGTCAGGGTGACGCAGCTGAGATTGCTTTCATCGAGCTCGTTGACTTTGATGAGAACATGGCTAAGACTCCTAAGGCTGCTGCTAAGAAGACTCGTCGTAGTCGCAAGGCAACTAAGGCTGAGGAGGCACCTGTAGCAGAGGCTCCTGCAACTGAGGAAGCTGCAGCTGAATAAATTACAATAGATTTCACAAAATATAAGCGCTCTTGTCGTAAGACAAGGGCGCTTTTTGGTTTTTTCTTTTCTTCTTTTTTAGCTTATTTGTCTGTTTATTAAGTTCTTGCTATTTCTTTAGGGAATTCCCTAACAATATTTAGGGATTCTTTTTCTTTTCTTTCATGTTTAAGTTGTAAATTTGCACTAGATTTTAAAAGACATGGTTATGAAAAAGGTGACACTTTTTATGCTTTGCTCGTCTTTATTGGTGAGTAGTTGCGATACATATACAGGCAGTGGAGCTTATGCCGGTAGTTCCATAGGTTCCATTCTTGGCTCTGCAATTGGCGGTTTGTCCGGTGGACCCAGAGGTTCTGATATTGGAACTATTGTAGGTATGGCTAGTGGTGCTATGGTTGGTGCCGTTATCGGTAGTCAGGCTGATAAAGCTCAAGCAGAGCGTGAGATTGCATATCAGCGAGATAGGGTAGAATGTTCAGGGTCACATTATCCATCTGTTTCTCATAGTCGAACTAGGACTGAGCATTCTTCTTCATCTGCAAGTAATGATGATATTTATGACTTTAGTGCACCAGTAACGGATAATCCGGAAATCTTTGACTACAGCAATGGTGGTGATGACCGCCTCTATGATTTTCATGGTAAGGATTATACAGGTGATTATAGTGCTCAGCAGCCAACTACTTCAATGCCTTCTGCAACAGTTGAAGAACTTGGTGCCAGATTATCTTATTGCCCAAGCCTGGAGATTGTAAATGCCCGTTTTGTTGATGCAAATGAAGATAATAGTCTGAACCGAAATGAAACCTGCAAGTTGATATTTGAGATAATGAATCGTGGACAGTATCCTGTGTATGATGTGGTGCCAGCTGTAATAGAGATGACAGGCAATAAGCATATCTTCATTTCTCCAAGTATTCATATTGAAAAGATTGCTCCAGGTTCTGGAGTAAGATATACCGCAATGGTAAAGGCAGATAGAAAGCTAAAGGATGGAATGGCTCGTTTTTGTGTGAGTGTTATTCATGAGGGGAAATCTATCTCTAAGGTGAATGAATTCAATATTCCTACCAAGAGATAATGGAGTTGTCTCCTAGCTTGTTTATGTATGTTGCCCATATATTTTATTAACGTGAATGAGCAAGAACCTTTTAATGGTGGTTCTTGCTCGTTTTTCTATTGCTATTTTTTTCCTTATTTTTGATATCCCCATTTTTCTCGTGTTCCTTCGATGAAGAGTTATGCTTTTTTTCAGCTGCCTGTTCCAAAGCCTCTTCCTTTTTTTCGAAGTAGTTCTTCGGTTCGAATTCAGCCATTTCGAAATCAATCTTAGGAAGCTTGCTATCTTGTGGCTTATATGGTACTGGGTTATCCAGTCTCTCCACCTTGACGGTTCCTACACCTTGTGCAATCATGCCGATTTCCTTGGCTGCAGCCCATGAAAGGTCGATGATTCTTCCTCTTCCGTAAGGACCACGATCTATTACTTTCACGATTACGCTTTTATCATTTCTGAGGTTGGTTACTTTCAGCATGGTGCCGAATGGATAGTAACGATGTGCACACGTCAAACTGTCGTGGTGTATCTTTTGCCCGCTTGCAGAGCGTGCACCTGTAGCTCGCTTAGAATAATACGATGCCTTTCCGTGTTGATGCTTCTGTGCACAACATGGAATCATAAAAAACGTAGTCAATAATGCTATGATTAAGTATCTTTTTTTCATAACTTCTCGATATTTTGGTTGCAAATATATAAAAAAATGATAAAAAATGCAAGGAAATATCAGAAAAATACTATCTTTGCAGTATAAATAGCGACAGATATGGAAAATAATGTACCTAATGAGTGGAATAAGTTCTACTTGAAAGACGTATCGTTTGTCAATCTGATGATGCGCCGTATCTACAATGTGTTGATTGTAGCCAACCCTTACGATGCGTTCATGCTTGAAGATGATGGACGCATAGAGGAGAAGATATATAATGAGTATATGGAACTTGGGCTTCGTTATCCGCCTACCTTTACCCAGGTTTCTACCACGGAAGAGGCTGCCCAGGTGTTGCGTTCTACAGTAATCGACCTGGTCATCTGTATGCCGGGTAATGCGGATAATGATGCCTTTGATGTGGCCCGTGACATCAAGGGCAAGTTTCCTAATATCCACTGTGTGGTTCTAACTCCTTTCTCCCATGGTATCACCAAACGAATGCAGAACGAGGATTTGAGCATCTTCGATTATGTTTTCTGCTGGTTGGGAAATACCAACTTGATTCTTTCCATCATCAAGTTGATTGAGGATAAGATGAATCTGGAGCATGATATCCGGGAGGCGGGTGTGCAGATGATACTCCTGGTAGAAGACTCCATTCGTTTCTATAGTTCCATCTTGCCCAACCTCTATAATTATATCCTGGAGCAGAGCAAGAACTTTTCCAAGGAAGCCTTGAACCGCCATGCCGCAACCATGCGTATGCGTGGTCGCCCTAAGGTGGTTTTGGCCCGTACCTATGAGGAGGCGAAGAAACTGTATGATAAGTATTCCAATAATACCCTTGGAGTCATCAGCGATGCCCGATTCCCTTTGAGGAGTGCAGCCAAGGCTTTTGGAAATGAGGTTGATGAAGATGTCAAGTCAGAGTATGGCACAGATACCTTCGGTCGTGAGAAATGTCCTGATGCAGGTTTGCAGCTCTTCCGTTATATCCGTAAGCATGATTCTTTCGTACCTCTCATCCTCGAAAGTTCTGAGAGTGACAACCGTGCCAAGGCAGAAGCTGAAGGATTCCGCTTCGTGGATAAGAATTCCAAGAAGATGAGTGTAGATCTTCGCAGATTGATGGAGGAGCACATGGGCTTTGGAGATTTCATCTTCCGTGATCCCAAGACTCACGAGGAGATTATGCGAATCAGAAGCCTGAAGGAGTTGCAGGATAATATCTTCAACATCCCTAACGATTCTATGCTCTATCATATCAGCCGCAACCACATGAGCCGCTGGCTTTGTGCACGTGCCATCTTCCCGGTGTCGGCTTTCCTGAAGCACGTTACTTGGGAGAAACTTCAGGATGTGGATGCCCACAGGCAGATTATCTTTGATGCCATTGTGCAGTATCGCCACATGAAGAACCTCGGTGTTGTTGCAGTGTTTGATAGAATGAAGTTCGATAAATATGCCCACTTTGCCCGCATTGGCGAGGGATCCCTGGGCGGAAAGGGTAGAGGACTTGCCTTTCTCGACAATATCATTAAGCGCCATCCGGAGTTCAATCAGTATGAGAATGCCACCGTGCAGATTCCGAAAACCGTGGTGCTCTGTACCGATATCTTCGATGAATTTATGATGAGCAACAATCTCTATCCGATAGCGTTGAGCGATGCCAGCGATGATGAGATATTGAAGCATTTTCTGCATGCGCAGCTGCCGGATTCCCTGATAGCCGACTTCTTCACCTTCTTCGAGGCAACGAAGAGTCCTATCGCCATCCGTTCCAGTTCGCTTCTTGAGGATGCGCACTATCAGCCTTTTGCCGGTATCTATTCTACCTATATGATTCCTTATCTTGAGGATAAGTATCAGATGCTCCAGATGTTGGCTTGTGCCATCAAGGGCGTGTATGCCTCCGTGTTCTATCGTGATTCCAAGGCGTATATGACTGCCACCAGCAACGTCATCGACCAGGAGAAGATGGCGGTTATCCTGCAGCAGGTGGTGGGTAAGGATTATGGCACCCGTTTCTACCCAACGATGAGTGGTGTGCTCCGTTCGCTCAACTATTATCCTATAGGAGATGAAGAGGCGGAGGAAGGTATAGCCAGTCTAGCCCTCGGATTGGGTAAGTATATCGTGGATGGTGGTCAAACCCTGCGTGTCTGTCCTTATCATCCGCATCAGGTGCTCCAGACATCAGAAACGGAGATGGCTTTGCGTGATACGCAGACCCAGTTTTATGCCCTTGACATGAAGCATGTGGGCGAGGATTTCAAGGTAGATGATGGCTTCAACATCCTCAAACTTCGTGTGAAGGATGCCGTGGAAGACCAGAGCCTCACCTATATAGCCTCTACTTTCGACCCATACGACCAGGTTATCAATGATGGTGTGTATGAAACGGGCAGAAAACTGATTACTTTTGCCAGTGTGCTCCAGCATGAAGTAGTACCTTTGCCAGAGTTGATGCAGATGTCTATGAAGTTTGGCTCCGAGGCGATGCGCCGTCCTGTGGAAATAGAGTTTGCCTGCAATATCAACGACGATAGAACCTGTGAGTTCTATCTGCTCCAGATTCGTCCGATAGTGGATGCCAAGGAGATGCTCGATGAGGATGTGAAGGCGATACCGGATGCCGACTGTCTGCTCCGTTCCCACAATTCGCTCGGGCATGGCATCTGTGAAGATGTGGTAGATGTGGTCTATGTGAAGTATGATGATCACTTCTCGGCGATGAACAATTTCTATGTGGCTGATGATATCGAACGTATCAACCGCAAGTTCCTTGCCGAAGGGAAGAATTATGTGCTGATAGGTCCGGGCCGTTGGGGTTCTAGCGATCATTATCTGGGTGTGCCGGTCAAGTGGCCGCATATCAGCGCTGCCCGAGTCATCGTGGAAGTAGCTTTGAAGAACTACAACATCGACCCGAGCCAAGGCACCCATTTCTTCCAGAACCTCACCTCTTTCGGCGTGGGTTACTTCACGGTAGATACAAACACCGAAGGAGGAGGTTTTGTGAACAAGGAGATATTGGATGCGATGCCGGCAGTAGAAGAGACGCCGTATGTGCGCCATGTGCGCTTTGTGCATCCGATGAGGATACTGATGGATGGAAAGAAGCAGGAAGGAGCAGTCTTGATTCCGAAGGAGTAATCAAGACAGTTCCATCAAAGTATGTAAACAAGTTATAATCAAGCCTGCTCCATCAAGGTATGTATATAACTTCAGTAATGTACTTATACCAGCTCCAGCAGATAGTAATTGTAATCATGAAGGATAGTAGCAAGGAATTTCTCCTTGCTATTTCCTTTTTGTATGGAAGCTTTCAGCTTGTCTTCTATCCTCAGGAATTTCGCAACCTTGTCGGCAAGGGTGGCTATCTGGTTTTCGTGTTCCCCATTGCCGCCATAAACCGCTTTCTCAATCACCTCAATTTGTGCCTGCGATAGATTCTTCGCCTCTTCATATACCGGGCGATAGTCTTTCTTGGCATAGTAGAATTCATCTAGTGATACATGTATTTTATCCAGGTTCACCTGCTTGATAACCATTGTTCCTGCAGCCAGGTCGCCCAGGCGCTGCGCATTCTTGGTGAGCAGGATAAACAGGAGTCCGATGCCGCTTAATCCCACATCTATTGTACTGAGCAGCCATCTCATGAAGAAAGAACCTATGGTGGGGCGGGAACCATCTTTGTTCACCACCCTTATCTTCATGATATATTTCCCTGGCGACTGACCCTCGTTGAAGGTTTCCCAGAGGAAGTCGTACAGCCAGAGTGGCAATATAATCAGAAAGAAAAACAAATAATTGAGATGGTTTCTTGTTTCATAGTCGAGTTCAAAGTAGAAATACATGGCAGTGAAGCCGATGATGCCAGCTATAACCATGTCGATGATGCGTGCTATCACTCTTTCGGCGATGCTCGCAGGCGTCTGGTCTATTCTTACGAATTGGTTGGTTGTGATGTTAGAACTTGTCATAATTCCACGTTTTATAGATGATTGATGTTATTCTGTCTGCAAACTTACGGAAAAAACTACAAATACAAGAATCTTTTCCCCGAAAATTTGCATATATAAGAATATTTACTTACTTTTGCAACAAAAATAATAAGCAATCGTGAAAGAATTTACCTTTATACGGAACAATATCGATAAGTGGCAGCGGGCGGAAATCATCATTTCTGATGCCGACTCGCAATCGCCCGATCGTCTGGCTGAGGTCTATACCGACCTTACGTCCGACCTGGCTTTTGCGCAGACGCATTATCCCGATTCCCGCATCACCATCTATCTGAACAAACTTTCATCCGTGCTTCACAACTCCATTTATCGCAACAAGCGGGAGAAATGGACTCGCATCCTCACGTTCTGGACACAAGAAGTTCCCCAGGTTATGTACGATGCCCGTAAGCTTTTGCTTGCCTCCTTCCTTATCTTTCTCATCAGTATGCTCATTGGTGTGATGTCCCAATGCTTCGATCATGACTTCTGCCGCATCATCCTGGGCGATTATTATGTGGATATGACTCTTGATAACATAGCCAAAGGTAAGCCGATGGCGGTATATGATAGTGACGGAGAGCTAAACATGTTTCTGGGCATCACCTTCAATAATATCAGGGTTTCGTTCATGATGTTCGTTTCGGGCATCCTTACAAGCATAGCCACGGGTGCCTATCTCTTTCAGAATAGCGTGATGCTCGGTTGTTTCGAAACTTTCTTTGCGCAGCACGGACTCCTTTATGAATCCTTCCTTGCAGTCTTCCTGCATGGCACGCTCGAAATATCAGCCATCATCATTGCAGCTGCAGGTGGTCTGGCTATAGGCAACGGCTGGCTTTTCCCCGGCACCTATTCCCGCCTGGTTTCCTTCCGTCGTGGAGCCAAGCGGGGCTTGAAGATAGTGGCAGGCACGGTGCCCGTGTTTATCCTGGCTGGCTTTATCGAAGGCTTTGCTACGAGGCACACCGAAGTTCCCGATGCCTTACGCCTTGCCTTCATCCTCCTTTCCCTTGCCTTTGTCATCGGCTATTTCGTGATATTGCCCCAGATAAGGCATCGCCAGAGAAAAAAGAATGCTAAAGACTAACAATAAAATTTTATGATATGAATAAAATCGTTTTTTATCAAGAGAGAACCTTCGGAGATAAGTTTAATGTTACCTTCGAGTTTATCAAGCAAAACTGGAAGCTGATGCTTCGTTATTTTGCTTATGTTGTTTTGCCATTGAGTTTTGTAGCTGAATTCTTCATGGAAGCTATGATGAAGAATGTCATGACTTTGGATACCGATCCTGCAGACCTTATGAATTTGATTCCTTCTTATGGCGGCTTTTTCCTGGTGAGCATTGCTGTTTACTTGTGGACGGGGGCGGTTTCCTTTTCCTTACTCCAGGTTTATAATGCCCGTCCCGATGGCTTGCAGAACATCGTCTTTGCCGATTTCAAGCCTCTTCTTGGGCGCAATGCCTGGCGATTGGTGAAGTCGGGATTGGCACTCAGCCTCGTCCTCCTGGTTGTGATGATACTTGCAGGCTGTCTGTTCGCTTTGCAGATGCCTGTTATTGCCGCAGTCGTTTATCTTGTCTGCATGGCATTAATGATTCCGTTTGTACTCTTTGCGCCGGTTTACGTTTTCGAGGATATTCCCCTTTGGCAGGCTTTTGCCCGAAGCTTTCGTCTGGGCTGGCATACTTTGGGTGGCATCTTAGCCCTGGGCCTTGTGTTGATGATTCTTACGGCTATCATCTCGTTTGTCTGCACTTTGCCATGGGAAATCTGCTATCTGTTGAAATCCTTTTTTGTTGTAAATCAGGGAAATGCTGATTCTGCTTTCAATGGTGTGCCTTTCATGCTGTTGCAGTATCTGCTGGGTGTCCTGATGATGCTTGCCCGCTTCCTGTTGTTGGCCATATTCTATGTCAGCATCAGCTATCTCTATAGCCATGCTGCCGAGAAACTCGATCAGATGTCGGTAGCCGAGGGCGTTGACCATTTCGAGGAGATGGCCGATAAAAATCAGGATGCCGACGACTATCAACTGTAAATTATCAACTGTAAATTATCAATTGTAAACTGTAAACTATCAAAGTATGCTCTTTACTCCTTCCGATACATTGGTTCTCGATACTGCCAGGCTCCGTGTCTGGCAGCAGGATGACGATTATGCTTACAGTAGGGAATTGGTGCCTGCCCAGAAGAGTCTGATGGATTGGTTGGGCGAGCAGTTTGATCAGTTCTGGGAATCCGTTTTCGGCACCGCTTTCTATCAGGAGTATTCTTCGCTAATGTGGATATTGGTGGGGGTGATACTTATTCTTGGCATCCTATTGTTCCTCTTCTACAAGCATCCCGAACTGTTCATGCGTTCCGGCAGGCAGGCTCCTTTGGAGTATGAGGTAACCGAGGATACCATCTATGGCGTTGATTTTGAAAGGGAGATAGCCAGGGCGATGGAGCGGAAGGATTATCGGGAAGCGATGCGATTCACTTATCTGCAAACCCTGAAGATGCTGAGCGATCATCAGCTTATCGACTGGCAACCTTTCAAGACACCTACCCAATATACCCACGAGTGGAAAAATCGGGATTTCCGGCAGATTACGAACCTCTTTATCCGTGTGCGTTATGGCGGATTCGAGGCAACGGAGCAAATGCTGAAAGATATCCACACCTGTAAGATGAGTGTGGATAACTCTGTAAGTAACTTAAAATCAGCGAAAGGAGGTGATGATGAAAAGTAGTTATAAGTTTTTCCTGAGCATGATGGTGCTTTTTATCCTCATGTTCCTACTTCAGATGCAACTGCCCAAGAAGTTTGTGTGGAATCCTACTTTCTATCATGCCGACCGCCAGCCTTTCGGCTGCTACGTGTTCGATAGCATCATGCGCCAAAGCTTGCCTCAAGGTTATCAGGTTACCGACAAAACCTTCAGGCAGCTTGATGAGGAAAACAGAAACCGGAAGATAGCCGTGGTGGTGCTGGATAATTCCCTGAGACTGAAGAAGGTGGATGTAGCGCACCTCCGGAAGATAGCCCAGCGTGGCGGAAAAGTGATGGTTGCCTATCATTGGGGAGGTTCAGATGAACTGGATAGCAGTTTTCATGTCGATATGTCGAGCGGGGCGTTTTATCTGGATAATATCATGCGAAGGATGGCGAGTCAGCAGGATGTGTATGATACCCTTACCTGGTGTGGCAGTCCGTTGGTTTATCCCCAGCGGGAATATCGGTTGATAGACCAGCTGATAAGCGGCTCGATTTCTCTCGATTCAGCCAGCAAAGCCACGGTGCTGGCTTACAGTCTTCAGGCTAATCGCAAGTTTCCGTCAGCAGTTTCCTTGCCTTGTGGTAAGGGCGAGGTCATCTTTGTGGCCACTCCGTTGCTCTTTACCAATATGGGTGTGTTGGATGATGTTTCTTCGCAGTATGTCTTCCGAATCATGTCGCAGATGGCCGATTTGCCGGTTTACCGCACGGAAGCATATCTGGAATCGAAGGTGAAGCTCGAAGCAGAACGGTCGCCGCTTCGCGAGTTGCTGAAGCGCCCTCCTTTGCGGTGGGCGGTCTATCTCATGATGCTGGGCGTAGTGCTCTTCATGATATTCACAGCCCGCAGGCACCAGCGGGTTATCCCGATAGTGGAAAAGCCGAAGAACAGGTCGCTGGAGTTTATCCAGCTCATCGGTACGCTCTATTATCAGCGTCACGACCATGCCGATCTGGTGCGGAAGAAATTCAGGTTCTTTGCCGAAGAGATAAGAAGGAATGCGGGCATTGATATCAGCGATGTGAACCAGGGAGATGCCGATTGCCAAGCCTTGGCAGAGATAACCGGTATGGATGTGGAAAAAATCAAGGAAACCATCCGAGAGATTCGTCTGGTGATACATTCAGATTTGAATATCCCAGCCAAGCAAATGAGGAAACTCATCGACTGGATGAATCGCATACTTGAGAATATCCAATAAATGTTGATTTGATGCTTCTGCCCTTTCAGGGTGTGTGGAATTTGCAGGAGAAATTACATTAACTGGAGTTTACTTGCAAAATACACTAACTGGAGTTTGCAGACGAAATTACACTAATAAATAATAATGGAAATGGAAGAACAAAGATTAGACTTAACTCTTTTCTCAGAAAAGATAGAACGCCTTCGACAGGAGATAGCGAAGGTGATAGTGGGGCAGGATGAAGCCATCGAACTGGTGCTTACTTCTATCCTTGCCAACGGACACGTGCTTATCGAAGGAGTGCCGGGTGTGGCAAAGACCCTTTTGGCCCGGTTGATAGCCCGATTGGTAGATGCCGGGTTCAGTCGGGTGCAGTTTACCCCCGATTTGATGCCTAGCGATTTGCTAGGTATCAACATCTTCAATGTCAAGACCCAGGAGTTTGAGTTCCACCAGGGCCCCGTCTTCTCCGACATTGTTCTGGTAGATGAAATCAACCGTGCGCCCGCCAAGACGCAGGCGGCACTCTTCGAGGTGATGGAAGAGCGACAGGTGAGCATCGATGGCGTTACCCACAAGATGGGCGATTTCTATACCATCCTTGCCACCCAGAACCCCGTGGAGCAGGAAGGAACCTATCGCCTGCCCGAGGCTCAGCTCGACCGTTTCCTGATGAAGATAACAATGGGCTATCCTTCGCTGGATGATGAACTGGAGATTCTGAAGCGCCATCAGGAGCATAGCAATCTGGTGAAGCTTGCCGATATTCAGCCCATTCTGAGCAAGGCAGAACTCCTGCAGTTGCGCAGCTATATAAATAAGGTGGTTATCGACGAGAGCCTGCTTCGCTATATAGCCCAGATAGTTCAGCAAACCCGCAGCACCCGTGCCGTTTATCTGGGAGCATCGCCCCGAGCTTCTGTGGCAATGCTCCAGGCTAGCAAGGCATACGCCCTGCTGCAAGGGCGCGATTTCGTAACGCCCGAAGATATCAAGCAGGTTACTCCATCCATTCTCCAGCACCGCCTGGTGCTCACCGCCGAGGCAGAGATGGAAGGATACACCGCCTATAAAGTGGCGCAGCGACTCATCGACAAAGTTGAAGTTCCGAAATAAATAAAGTGAAGAGTACATTGTTTCTTACCAGAAGATTTTATATCGTTTTAGCAGTCCTGGTCTTTATCACAGGTTTGGGCAGCTTTGTTCCCCCGATGTTCCTCATTGGGAGATGGCTGCTTGTTGCCCTGGGCGTTCTGCTCCTGCTGGAGGCTTTCCTGCTTTATCACGAGCGGGGCATTATGGCTAGGCGAACGATGGCAGATAGGTTTTCCAATGGCGATGACAACGAGGTGAACATCCGTGTGGAAAGTATTTATTCCTTTCCTGTTCTGCTTCATGTCATTGATGAGATTCCGCCCGTATTCCAGCGTCGTGATATCCACTTTCGTCTAAGGATGGGCATGGGCGAGGGCAAGAATATCCGGTATTTTCTTCGTCCCACAGAGCGGGGTGAATATGATTTCGGCTTAATCCGCATCTTTGTCTCTTCGCCCATCTCGCTCTTGCAGCGCCGCTTCTCGCTGGGGCAGCCCCGTCAGGTGAAGGTATATCCTTCCTATCTGATGCTCACCCGATATGAGTTGCTTGCCATCAGCAATAATCTAACCGAACTCGGCATCAAGAAGATTCGCCGTGTGGGCAATCATACCGAGTTTGAACAAATCAGGGATTATGTGACGGGTGATGATTTCCGGCTCATCAACTGGAAGGCCACCGCCCGCACCTCCCGTCTGATGGTGAACGTGTATCAGGACGAGCGTTCGCAGCAGGTGTTCAGCATCATCGACAAGGGTAGGGTGATGCAGCAGGCTTTCCGGGGAATGACTTATCTGGATTATGCCATCAACGCCTCGCTGGTGCTTTCGTATATGGCGATGCGCAAGGAAGACAAGGCGGGCATCGTAACCTTCAGCTCCCGTTTCGAGGATTTCGTGCCAGCCTCCCGACACACCGGCCACATGCAGAACATCTTGGAGATTCTCTATCGCCAGCAAACCCGCTTTGCCGAATCCGACTATTCTGCCTTGGTAGATGGGGTAAACCTGCACGTCAGCAAGCGTTCGCTCCTGGTGCTCTATACGAGTTTTGCCAATCGTGTCAGCATGGAGAGGCAGTTGCCTTATCTTCTTCAGCTCAACCGCCGCCACCGTCTTCTGGTGGTGTTCTTCGAGGATGATGAGGTGAAAGATTATCTTGCCACCCGTCCTGATAGCGATGAGGAATATTATCGCCATGTCATTGCCGAGCAGTTTGCCTACGAGCAGCGTCTCATCGTTTCCTCGCTCAAGCAGCGGGGCATCATGGCCTTGTTGACCACGCCCGAGAAGCTGTCGGTTGACGTACTTAACAAATATCTCGAGATCAAGGCTCGGGAATTGTTGTAAATAGTAAGAAGAATACTTCTTTATAGCAAGAAGAATACATTTTTCTTTAGCATAAGTAATAAAAAACGCAGGGAATGTTTGGAATTCTCATCAAAAAGTCTTACCTTTGTTCCCAATAAAAACGAATGCCTTATGAATAGACCAAACCTATTTGCACTTTTATGTGTGCTGATGCTGGCATGGCTGCCGGTTTCGGCACAGGAGTATAGTAATCCTGTGAAACCAGGTTCTCATCCCGGCTCATCCGTGTGTCGGGCAGGGGATAAATGGGTTCATTTACAGAATTCCATTCCGGATAACTATCTTTGCAATGATACGATGGCTGTGGGGAAGAAGTATCTGATGCGCCTCTATCCTCATGGTTCCCTCACGGAGAATCAGCTGCCAACCTTTTCAGGACGCCTGCAGGAAAGTGCCAGCTTCACCCTGGAAACAGAGGTTGTTACCAAGGGAAATGTGGAGGCGGGACTCTCGGTTTATCGTGTCAGCGACGGGCATTTCGACTTTTTCGTATCCAAGAAGCAGGTGGCTTTGCGCTGCAAGCTGAAGAGCATCGACTATGTGGTGAAGAGCGTGCCTCGCCTGCGCAAGGGTTCGGTGAAACTGCGCATCAGAAGCAATGGCGATATGTATTTCTTCGACTATTCGCTCGATGGAAAGCGATACCACGAGTTGGCTTCCATGAACTGCAGCCTGATGAGCACCGAGGTGGCAGGCGGCTCTGCGGGCATTAAGCTGGGCATGTTTGCCGAGGGAAAGCCAAGGAGCGGTCATGCTGATTTCGCCTACTTCCATTATGAAGAAAAATAAGATTTAAATAAATAATCATGTCAAAAGCAATAAAGGAAACAACAGAAACAACTCAGATTGCCGACAAGAAATATCTTGTCCCGTTCGTTCTCATCACGTCGCTCTTCTTCTTGTGGGGCTTCGCGCGTGCCATCCTCGATGTGCTCAACAAGCATTTCCAGAATGCACTTCATATCAGCATTACGCACTCTTCGCTCATTCAGGTAACCACCTATCTGGGCTATTTCCTCATGGCGATACCGGCGGGTATATTTATAAATAGGTATGGCTATCGCCGTGGTGTGGTGTTCGGCCTCCTGCTCTTTGGCTTGGGAGCCATCCTCTTCATCCCCGGAGCATCGATGGGCAGTTTCTATGCCTTCCTGCTTTGCCTCTTCATCATCGGTTGCGGACTGGTGTTCCTGGAGACGGCCGCCAATCCTTACGTAACGGAATTGGGAGCCAGGGAAACGGCTACCAGCCGACTGAACCTTTCGCAGTCGTTCAATGGTTTGGGCAGCATCTTCGCCACTTTCTGCATCGGCCAGTTTCTCTTCAATGGCACCGATGAGGGTGGCAATGTGGTGATACCCTACGGCATTCTGGGTGTATTGGTGCTGCTGATAGCCTTTGTGTTCTCTCGGGTGGAATTACCTGAGATTCAGCACGCTAGAACCCGTGAAGATAGAGCTAAAGGCAGCAATATCAGCAAGCTTTTTGCCAATCATAAGATGTTCGTGTTCGGTCTCTTAGCCTTGCTGAGTTACGAGGTGGCAGAGATTTCCATCAATTCATACTTCATCAATTTCGTAACGGGCATGCAGTGGATGGACGACCGTACGGCTTCTCTTGTGCTCACCCTGGCGCTGGCATTCTTCATGGTGGGCAGATTTCTGGGCAGCTGGATTATGCGCCACATCAAGGCAACCACCATGCTCCTGATCTGTGCCGTGGGCAGCGTCTGCTCCATCGGTTTGGTACTCTGCAATTTAGGCACGTTATCGCTGGTAGCCTTGGTAGCCAACTATCTTTTTGAGGCCATCATGTTCCCAACCATCTTCAGTCTCGCCCTTACGGGATTGGGCAATCTTACGAAGACGGCATCCTCCCTCCTGATGATGACTCCGATAGGCGGATGCGGCTTCCTGCTGATGGGTCTGATAGCCGATACCACGCATGTGGTGATGCCTTTCATCGTGCCTTTCATCGGCTTTGTGGTGGTATTGGCGTATGCGGCTAGAGAGTACAGAATTGCAAAGTGCGTTTAGCAAAACGGGTTAAGAAAAGATGAGAAGTGTAAATATTAACTTTTTTAACTTGATTGTAACCCGAAAAGTTTCGCCAACATTTTGCTATTTCAAATGAAAAAGTTAAATTTGCACTCGGAAAAATAAAAAGGTAGGCGTTCCCCTTGGGGAGAATGGCCTTTCCGAAACAACGAGAATGTTTCATTAAAATATAAATTTTAAACAATTATGGCAGTAGATTACAAGAAAATCGGTCTTGTGAACACTAAGGACATGTTCGCAAGAGCTATCAAGGGCGGTTGGGCCGTTCCTGCTTTCAACTTCAACA
>USJX01000065.1 GCA_900555035.1 uncultured Prevotella sp. | reverse complement strand
GACCACACTGGTCAGACTGGATTCAAAATATGCCCCTTTTTAAAGTGGGCTCATAGTTGATAGTTGACAATTAATAGTTAATAGTTGATAGTTAATAGTTCGTGATTGATAATTAAGAATAGAATAGTATGAAACGAATGAATATATTGATGCTCTCAGCGCTGTTGGCGCTGCCAGCATCGGCGCAGAAGATAACAACCCAGCACGAGGTGGTGGACTGCGGACAGGTGAAGTTCCGCCATCCCGTAACGGCTGAGTTCGTGATGAAGAACGAGGGAAACAAGCCTCTGGTTATCCACAACATGCTGAAGAGTTGCGGCTGCACCGAGGTGGAATATCCCAAGAAGAGCATTGCCGCAGGCGAGAGCTTCGTGGTAAAGGCGGTGTATGATGCCAAGCAGATGGGTACCTTCAACAAGCAGGTATGCCTCTACACCAATGCCGCCGACGAACCTTTCATCCTTTCCATGCGAGGCAGGGTGGTGAGCAATGTGGTGGATTTCGCAGGTCCGTATAACGAGATGCTGGGCGAAATCAAGTCGGATGTTCAGGAAGTGGAGTTTGATGATGTGAACCGTGGTGACCGCCCTGTGCAGCGCATCCACATCTTCAATCCTACCGACCAGATGATGGAGCCGGTGGTGATGCATCTGCCTAACTACTTGCAGGCACAGGTATCGCCATCCAAGGTGGCACCTCGCCATTCTGCCGTGGTAACCCTGGTGCTGGATTCCAAGAAACTGCGTGACTTGGGCTTGAAGCAGACTTCCATCTATCTGGGTGAGCGCCCTGGCGACAAGATTGCACCTGAGAAGGAAATCGTGGTATCATCCGTTCTCCTTCCAGCCTTCGATAACATGACGGCTGCGAAGAAAGCGCTGGCACCAAAGGCAGAACTTTCAACCACCAATCTCGACCTGGGCAGCTTCGGCAACAGGAAGAAACTGAAGGGTGAGGTTCTGATTACCAACAAGGGTAAGTCGAAACTCGAAATCAGAAGCATGCAGATGTTTACCATGGGTCTGCAGGTGCAGTTGAAGAAGAGCAAGATTGAGCCGGGAGAAACCGTGAAGATGAAGGTAACTGTGGTGAAGCCCGACTTGAAGAAGTCGCGTGCCAAGAACCCACGTATCCTGATGATTACGAACGACCCTGACAATGCCAAGGTGGTAGTAAAGATTCATGTAAAATAAGACTTAAATATCGTGCAGATAGAAATAGATAACGGCAGTGGTTTCTGCTTTGGCGTGACCACTGCCATCAAGAAAGCTGAGGAAGAGTTGGAGAAGGGCAGTAAGCTTTACTGCCTGGGTGATATTGTGCACAATGGTATGGAGGTGGAGCGCCTGCATGAGGCTGGCTTGACTACCATCGACCATGAGGAGATGGAGAAGCTCCATGGCGTGAAGGTATTGCTTCGTGCCCACGGAGAGCCACCTGAGACCTATGCCCTTGCCGAGCGCAACAACATCGAAATCATCGATGCCACCTGTCCGGTGGTGCTCCAGCTTCAGCGCCGCATCAAGAAGCAGTATGTCAGCAATCCTGAGGCGCAGCTTGTCATCTTTGGCAAGAAGGGCCATGCCGAGGTGCTGGGACTGGTAGGTCAGACCGAGGGTCATGCCATCGTGGTAGAGAAGTTTGAGGATGTGGAGCATCTCAGGGAGATAGGCAAGCTGGATTTCAGTCGTGATATCTCTCTTTATTCGCAGACCACCAAGAGTCTGGATGAGTTCCATCGCATCATAGAATATTGTCAGGAGCATATCGTGGAGGGGGCGAGCTTCAAGAGCTTCGACACCATCTGTCGCCAGGTGGCAAACCGCATGCCGAATATCGCCAATTTTGCCAGCAAGCACGATGTGATTCTCTTTGTAAGCGGCAGAAAGAGTTCTAATGGTAAGGTGCTTTTCAAGGAATGCAAGAGCGTGAATGCCAACAGCTATCAGATAGAGAGTGCCGATGAAATCAACATGGATTGGTTCAAGGGAGTAGATACCGTGGGTATCTGTGGTGCTACCAGTACGCCAAAATGGTTGATGGAAGAATGCAAGGAGAAAATCATCAATGATAAATTATAGAATACGGGAAATGCTCAATGATAGCGAAGGCTGTTGTTGGGCATTACTTGTATAAAATAAAAACAGGTGATAAATCTTCTCCCGAGGACTTATCACCTTTAAAAAACAGTAATTAACTCAAAATTTATAATCTATATCATTACTACCTTGTCATTGTGCTTGCAAAAATAAAAAATAATTTGGGTTTTTGCAACGCTCATTCCATGAACGGGTGTTTTTGAATACCGAAAACTTTTATTTTAATATATTTTTGCAAAACAAGTCGCTTATTTCTGAATTGCTTCCTGATATTGCTCCATCAGCCAGGCCTTCTGCTCAGGAATCGTCATTTCGCTATTATCGAGCGTAATGGCATCATCTGCCTTGCGGAGTGGGGAAGTCTCACGATGGGTATCGATGTAGTCTCTTTCCTCCACGTTCTTGAGAATGGCATCGAAGTCGGCTGGCATACCTTTTTCCTTCAGCTCGTCGAAGCGGCGCTGTGCTCTTACCTGCGAACTGGCTGTAACGAAAATCTTCAGTTCGGCGTTAGGGAAGACGGTGGTACCGATGTCGCGGCCATCCATCACAATGCCCTTGTCTTCGCCCATCTTCTGCTGCTGAGCCACCAGTGCCTCTCTTACGAAAGGTACGGCTGCCACAGGACTTACGTGGTTGGATACCTCCAGCGAGCGGATTTCCTTCTCTACCAGTTCGCCGTTGAGATAGCAGTCTGGGCGACCGGTAGTAGCGTTGAATTTAAACGAAATCTGGATGTTTGGCATCTCAGCTTCCAACTTATCTACCTTCACCTTGCCATCCTCCTCAAAGAGGTTGTGGCGCAGGGCGTAGAGAGTTACCGAACGATACATGGCGCCTGTATCCACATATACATAACCTATCTCTTTGGCAAGGTCCTTTGCCATGGTACTCTTTCCACAGGAAGAGTAGCCGTCTATTGCGATTGTAATCTTCTTCATTTTATATATAGTTTACAATTTATAATTTACAGTTTATAATTTACAGTTTATAATTTACAGTTTATAATTTATAGTTTACAGCCGGTATTTACAGCTTGTAGTTTACGTTTATCAGCAGACTGTTGCTACTTACATGATATTTTCCGTAAGCCACGTTCAGGTGGAAACGCTCCAGGTTGATACCGCCACCAAACGAGAAGCCGGCACCATGACTGCTGTCTTCTCCCACATTGCCGTTGGAAATCTTCATCTCGTCGGCACGGCGGAAGTTGTAACCGCCGCCCAGCCACAGGTTATCACCCAGCAGAAGTTCGGCACCCAGATTGATGTGGTTCTTGATGCCGCTGTCCCAATGGTTCAGGTTCACCAGGGTAGCCGAGGCTCTGAACGGCGTGTTCTCGAAGCGCTTCGTCACACCCAGCTGCAGGTCTATCGGCATCTTTTCGTACTCCTCATCGTAGGCCTTGAGCTGACCGCCCAGGTTCTTGGCCACAGCCGAGATAGACAGTTCTTCGTCCGGATCATAATAATTAATACCCAGGTCGAAGCCTACGGCGATGGAATTATAGTCGCCGATGTATGATGTGATGAACTTGGCCGTGATACCACCCACGAAATTCTTGCCCAGCATGTAGGAGAAATGGCCCGCCAGGGCAATATCCTTCGCTGAGAATTCACCCATCTGGATGTTGTTCTCATCGGTCTGCTTCATCTTTCCGTAATCCACATAGTTGGCCGAAACCGCCCACGATGCCTTCTCCTTCACGATGCGGTTGAAGGAAGCCGACGCCACGTTCACCCCCGACATATAACTCATGTAGTTGAGGTTGATGGTCTTGTCGCTTACCGAAGCCAGCAATGCCGGATTATGGAAAACGAGGGCTTCATCATCTTCTATCAAGGTGATGTTGTCGCCTCCCAAGGCTGCGGCATGAGCACTTACAGGCAGTCGGAGGAAATTATATCCAGTTTGGCTCTCTTGAGCACCCATTTTTGTCGCAAAAAGCGTCAATATAATGGAAAAAACGATTTTTTTCATTTAAATACTTTAATTCTTTGGCAAAGATACTGCTTTTTTGAGAAATAAGAAGTAAATTTGCAATGTTTTCGTAGAAAATAACGAAATGAATCGATAAATATTGCAGATTCCGGGCGAAAAAGCAGCCCCGGACATGCAATTAGGTTAAGTTAATGACGATTGAAAAGTGGAAATAAAAAAAACAAATAATGCACAGTTGGAGGACAAGAGGCTTACCTTCTTCCTCATTGGATTGCTTATCGCATTCACATTCCTCTTCGTGGGACTCCAGTATCAGAAAGGGCCGCAGGGGGAAGATGACATGACCGAGGATTTTGAAGACCTGGCGCAGGACTTGGATATGCAGATGCCGCCCGACCAGAAAGACATGGTGAGTGCGGAAGCGATGACCAAGGCACCTGCCTCGGAGGCTATCACCCAGGAAGTGAAGCCCACCGAGCAGCAGCAGGTGCAGCAGGCTCCCGAGAAGATAAGTACCACAACCAGCCAACTGGTGATTGGCGACGGCTCGGGTGTGGTGGAAGGCGCTGATGTAAAAGAGGCGGCTCCGGAAACGGTGGTGGATAACACCAGTGCACAGGAACCACCCATCAAGTTTACCGTGGTGCAGAAGATTCCCGAATTCCCGGGCGGCTGGTCGGCATTCATGCAGTGGCTCACCAAGAACCTGAAGTATCCCGAATCGGCACAGAAAAACAGGATTCAGGGCACGGTGATAGTTACCTTCATCGTGAACAAAGATGGCAGCATCGCCAGTACCAAGGTGAGTACATCTGCCGACCCTGTGCTCGATGCCGAGGCGCTGAGGGTGATGAAGATGATGCCGAAATGGAAGCCGGGCATGGACCACAACAAGATATGCCGCACCATGATTGCCGTGCCGGTGGTATTCAAACTGTAAATTATAAACTATAAATTATACATTCTAAATAATATTTGATTATGAAGACATCTGATGAATTCTTAAGCATGGTGAACGAGTTCCTGGCTAACTTGCCATACGACCGTAAACCATATTCTCTATATGAGCCAGTGAAGTATGTTCTCTCTCTCGGAGGCAAGCGCATTCGTCCGGTTCTGATGCTCCTGGGCTACAACATCTTTAAGGAAGACCCGGAGAAAATCCTGATGAACGCCATCGCTTTGGAGACTTATCACAACTATACCTTGCTGCACGACGACCTGATGGACAATGCCGATCTTCGCCGTGGTCATGAAACCGTTCACAAGAAGTGGGACGCCAATACCGCCATCCTTTCAGGCGACAGTATGCTGGTGCTCGCCTACGACCGCATGGCTCAGTGCGACGACAAGCATCTTGCCAAGGTGATGAAGCTCTTCACCACCACAGCTCTGGAAATAGGCGAGGGTCAGCAGTATGACATGGAGTTTGAAACCCGCAACGATGTGAAGGAAGAGGAGTATATCGAGATGATCCGCCTCAAGACCAGCGTACTCCTGGCTTGTGCCCTGAAGATTGGAGCCATCCTGGCAGATGCTTCAGAGGAGGATGCTGATAATCTCTATAAGTTTGGCGAGCAGATAGGTCTGGCTTTCCAGTTGCAGGATGATTACCTGGATGTCTATGGCGACACCAAGGTATTCGGCAAGGCGATAGGTGGCGACATCACTTCGAACAAGAAGACTTTCATGCTCATCAACGCCTTCAATCATGCCAACGATGTCCAGCGTGCGGAACTGCAGAAGTGGGTGGATGCCCAGGAGTTCGACCGCGAGGAGAAGGTGGCAGCCGTAACCCGTCTCTACAACGAGATTGGCATCGACAAGTTGGCGCAGGATAAGATAGCCTACTACTTCGAGCAGAGCAAGAAGTATCTGGATGCCGTAAATGTGCCTGCCGATCGCAAGGAGGAGTTGGCAAAGTATGCCCAGAAAATGATGAAGCGCCAGTACTAATCATAAAGTTCAAAGTTCAAAGTTCAATGTTCAAAGTAATAGATACGCATACTCATTTTGATGCGGAGGAATTTGATGAGGATAGAGCGGAGGCTTTCGCCCGAGCCAGAGAAGCGGGGGTAGGCAAGGTGTTCTTGCCTGCCATCGACGTGAAGACTACGCACACAGTGCTCGCCCTGAGTCGGGAATATCCGGGCTACGCCTATCCTATGATTGGTCTGCATCCCGAAGAGGTGAAAGAAGACTGGAAGGAGCAGCTGGCTGAACTCAGGAAGATATTGGAGGAACATCGCATAACAGGCAATGCCAATCCTGCAGACGATTCTCCTCGGATTTCCGATTTCATCGCCGTCGGCGAAATCGGATTGGATTATTATTGGAGCCGTGAGTTCGAGCACGAGCAGCTGGAGGCATTCGAAGAGCAGGTGAAATGGGCGATAGAAACTCGTCTGCCCCTGATGATTCATTGCCGCAAGGCACAGAACGAGATGGTACACTTGCTTCGCCAGTATCAGAAAGACCTGCCTGGCGGCGTGTTCCACTGCTTCACCGGCAATCAGAAGGAGGCAGAAGAACTCCTCTCGTTCGATAACTTCGTGCTGGGCATCGGTGGTGTATCCACCTTCAAGAGCAGTCATCTGCGTGAAGACCTCCCTGCCGTGGTGCCGATGAACCGCATCGTTCTGGAAACCGATAGCCCTTACATGGCTCCCGTTCCTTTCCGAGGCAAGCGCAACGAGAGCGCCTTCGTGGTTGAAGTACTTAAAACCTTGGCGAAAGCCTACAACGTAAGCGAAGAAGAATTTGCCAAGCAAACCAATGAAACCGTAGAAAAAGTATTCCATATAGAATAAGTATTCCATATAGAATAAGTATTCCATATAGAATAAATAAAACTTTAATAAATATAAATCCTTAACCAAAACTATTCATTTATGACTAGAAAAATGTTGATGGCAGCCCTCTTGATGGCTGCATTTGCACAGGGCACTCAGGCACAAGACCTGAGTGGCCAGCGTTCTGAAAAGCAGGACGTGAACATGATTCCGGGCAAGAAACTGGATCATCACGGACTCATCGTGAGCCCTACACCACATCTCCTGAATGTGGATGCTGCTAACCGACTCGACCTGCAGAAAGGAGTCAAGGTAATCGACAAGAAAGGCAAGTTTGCCGACGACGTGAAGTTCCTTACTGCCAACGCTAAGGGTATTCGCCTGACCATCGATTTCGGTGAAAAACTGGCTGCCAAGGCTGGCGTTAAACCCGTTTCCGGTGCCTACAGTCTGAAGGCTGATGCCAAGGGTATCCAAATTGTAGGTTACGATGAGCGTGGCGCCTTCTACGGTCTCCAGACCCTGCGCCAAATCGTAAACAGCGAAATGGCGAAGGGTTAGATGCCTTACACCACCTGTAACGACTACCCAGATCTTCCAAACCGTGGTGTGGTAGAAGGTTTCTATGGCGAACCTTGGTCGCATCAGGTGCGTCTTTCCCTCATCGACTATTACGGAAAGAACAAGATGAACACCTATCTCTTTGGTCCAAAGGATGACCCATATCACAGTTGTCCTAACTGGCGCTTGCCTTATCCGGAGAAAGAGGCCAAGAACATCAGCGAACTCGTGCAGGCTTGTCGCCGCAACCGAGTGGATTTCGTGTGGGCTATCCATCCGGGTCAGGACATCAAGTGGAACGAGGAAGACTATCAGAACCTGGTTCACAAGCTCGATTTGATGTACGACCTCGGTGTGCGTTCTTTTGCCATCTTCTTCGATGATATTTCCGGCGAAGGTGCCAACCCGGTAAAGCAGTCGGAACTTCTCAACCGCCTCGAAAAGGAATTCGTGAAGGCTAAGGGCGATGTTACTCCGCTCGTGATGTGTCCTACCGATTACACCCGTCTCTGGGCGAATCCAAAGCCAACCGGTTCTCTCGCCATCTTCGGCAATACCCTCGACCCATCTATCAATGTTTTCTGGACAGGTGATGTGGTTTGCAGCGATTTGACCCGCGAGACTCTCGACTGGGTGAATTCCCGCATCAAGCGCCCGGCTTACTACTGGTGGAACTTCCCTGTAACCGATTATGCCCGCCATATCATCATGCAGGGTCCTACCTACGGTTTGCAGACCGACTTGACCAACAAGGATCTCTGCGGATTCGTAAGCAATCCGATGGAGCACGGAGAGGCTTCTAAGCTGGCACTCTATGGTGTAGCCGACTATACCTGGAACATCGCCAACTATAATCCGCTCGACAACTGGGAGCGTGGCTTGGTAGATCTCACTCCAGAAGCACACGAGGCATATCGCACCTTCGCCATGCACTCTTGCGATACCGAGACTGGTTATCGCCGCATCGAATCATGGGAGACCAAGAGCTTCCGCATCGATAACTTTACAGATGCTCAGTTCAATGCCCTGCAGAGCGAGTTTGTAAGAGTGAAGAATGCACCTGCCCAGATGGAGGCCAACTGCAAGAATGCCCTGCTGATGAAGGAACTCCGCCCATGGCTCACAGAGTTTGGCAAGTTGGGCGACCGTGGTTTGAAGACCATGAGTCTCATCAAGGAATACAAGGCTGGCAACGACCAGGCGTTCTGGGATGGCTATGTCAACAACCGCATGAGCAAGGAAGATGTGGCTGCCTACGAGAAGCACAAGTCTGGTACCATGGTATTGTAGCCATTCTACGAGCAGTCGATGGACGACATGGCATCCGGTTTCTTCAAGAAGTTAACCGGTAAGGTTCCAGCCTTCTATAAGGGTATTGGTACCTACGCCACATTGAGAACCACCCAGAGCAAGGCGATGTTCGACAACGATTCTACCACCTATTATACATCGGGCAACGGTCAGAACACAGGCGACTGGATTGGTGCCGACCTAGGCTGCGCCCGCTCAGTATCAGAGGTGAGAATCCTCCAGGGCCGCAATTCTGTGGATGATGTGGATTACTTCGACAACACCGTATTGGAGTATTCTCTGGACAGAAAGGAATGGAAGGCGCTCACAGGCGAGTTGAAAAAACAGTATATCATCAACTGGAAGACCGACACCCCTGTTGAGGCTCGCTATATCCGCATCAAGAAGTTGAAGTCAGACAAGCGAAACTGGGCAGCCGTTCGTACCTTCGAGGTGAACCCAACCACCCCAGAGCGTTTGGGCTTCCCTGTTGAGGCTGATAATCTGCAGGCAGCGATGTATGGTTTTGATGAGAATCCATGCACATCTTTTGCCAACGATGGTATCCTGTCGTTTGGCGTAGAGAAGGATGTCAAGGGTTACACCCTGCTGTTGAAGTTGGCTCCAGGCAAATCATTGGTATGTCGCCAGCTGAATGCCAAGGGCAAGGTTTTGGCCACCACCCTCATCGACCAGTCGTTCTGCAAGATAGAACTGGTGAAGAAGGCAGCGAAGGTTCAGTTGGATGGTTCAGCCGAAATCTTCGAGATACTTCCTGAGAAGTAGAATTTAAATGATTGAGGGTGTGTCTTGTACTTTTGACACACCCTCTTCTTTTTGCTTTTTCGTTAAAGAAACGTAAAAAGAAAGCAAATATGTGGTGTTTCGAATAAAAAGTGATAATTTTGCAATCCGAAACACGGAAAGGTGCTCGAGTGGCTGAAGAGGCACGCCTGGAAAGCGTGTATTCCCCTAAAGGGAATCGGGGGTTCGAATCCCCCTCTTTCCGCTTTATATATATAATAAGGTATATATGATTATGAAGAAAAATACAGCTATTGCGCGTTTCGCAATATTCATTTTCACTAGCATGTGTTCCCTGCCAATGATGGCACAGGAGGAGAACATGGGATTTCATCAGGCTCTTAAGACGAAGTTTATCGAGGGTAATGCCGGCTTTATGTCGCTCGTTGCCATCGCCCTTATCGTGGGTCTGGCGTTCTGCATCGAAAGAATCATCTATCTTAGTCTTTCTGAAATCAATGCCAAGAAACTCATGGCGGATATCGACCAGAAGATGATGGCTGGTGATGTGGAGGGGGCGAAGGACCTCTGCCGAAACACCCGCGGCCCCGTGGCTTCTATCTGCTACCAGGGACTGATGCACATCAGCGAGAGCCTCGACGACATCGAGCGCTCTATCAGCGGTTATGGCACGGTGCAGGCGGCTAACCTCGAAAAAGGCTGCTCCTGGATTAAGCTCTTCATCGCCATGGCACCATCGCTCGGATTCCTGGGCACGGTAATCGGTATGGTGATGGCATTCGACCAGATTCAGCAGGCAGGCGATATCAGTCCTACCATCGTGGCTTCGGGTATGAAGGTGGCGCTCATCACCACCATCTTCGGTATCATCGTGGCGCTGATTCTGCAGGTGTTCTATAACTACATCCTCTCGAAGGTGGAGCATCTTACCAGCCAGATGGAGGAATCGGCTGTAACGTTAATGGATATTATTGCCAAGAGCAAATAATGATTGCCAAGAGCAAATAAACGAGCAAATAAACGAAGAGAGAAATGGGTAAATTTCAATTTTCAAAGTCGAAATTAATGGCGAAGCATAAGTCTGCCGAGCAGATATCGCAGCAGGTGTTCTTCATCCTGATAGGTCTGGCGGTGCTGGTGTTCGGTCTGTTCTTCCTGGTGGGCTACGATATGCCTTTCGAGGAGAACCCCGACTTCAATGCGCCTCTCTTTACGGATGTGCTCATCGTCCTGATGTGGCTCTTCCTGATAGGTGGCGTGGGCTTGGCCGTCTATTCGATGATCAGGGATTATCGCGGCGCTAAGTCGGAGGCAGTGGTAAATGGGGTGCCTGTGCGCCGCATCTTCCGCATCACCTGGCTTGGCACACTCGCCATCCTGGTGCTTTCCTTCCTCTTGGGCAGTTCCGAACCGATGCTCATCAACGGAGAGAACTATGCCGACTGGATATGGTTGAAGCTTTCAGATATGTTTGTCATCACTTCGCTCCTGATGCTGGTGGCAGGCATCGGCACCGTCTGCTTTGGTGCCACCCGTTATATTCGTAAGAAAAAATAATTCAAGAAAATGCTGATTAGAAGGAAAAGTCACGAAACCCCGGGATTGAATACCACCTCAACAGCCGACATTTCGTTCATGCTGCTGATATTCTTCCTTGTCACCACATCGATGGATGTGGATAAGGGATTGCTGCGCCAGCTTCCTTCGCCTGAACCTCAGAACAAGGAGCGACAGGAATCGGTGGTGGATAAGGAGAACCTGCTGGCTATCCGTCTCACGGCTGGAGATACCCTGCTCGTTAACGACCGCCCCATGAAGGTTGCCCAACTGAAGGATGAGGTCATCCGCCTGGTTCATCGTCTGGGCAAGAAACATCTGATTTCCGTGGAAAGCGATAGGGATGCAGACTATAATCTCTATTTCCAGATGCAGAACCAACTGATGGAGGCCTACAGCCAACTGAGAAACGAGACTTCGCAGAAGAAATATCACATGAATTATGCCCAACTGGGCAATGACCAGAAGGAGGAGGTGAGAAAACTCTGTCCGCAGCGCATCACGGAATCGTATGCCAACGCCACAACCTATTCAGACAAGCGCATTGATGCCAATGCCGAGGAGAAAAAGGGCGATGAGGCGAAGATGGGGGAGGCTGAAGCGAAGACAGAACAGAAAGGAGGCAAGCCATGATGAATTTCCGTAAGAAATCGCACGAGGTGCCGGGCTTGAACACTTCATCCCTGCCAGATTTGATTTTCTCCGTGCTCTTCTTCTTTATGATAGTTACCCACATGAGGCAGGTTACCCTGAAGGTGGAATGCCGCATACCCGAGGGAAAGCATCTCACCCGACTGACCAAGAAGTCGGCGGTGAGCCATATCTATATCGGTAAGCCAACCAAGGACCAGCAGGCCAAGGTGGGCACGGGCACGCAGATACAGTTGAACGATAAGTTTGCCACGGCTCCCGAGGTGATGGACTACATGAGTGCCGAGAAGAAGCGCATGTCGCCCGAAGACCAGAAGCTGATGACGGTTTCCATCAAGGCCGACAAGGATACAAAGATGGGTGTGATTACCGATGTAAAGCAGGCTTTGCGACAGGCAAAAGCCCTTAAAATTAGTTATTCGGCAGTAGAAAATGGCCAATAATATGGTCTAAAAGGAAAAAATATATTAAATTGAATTCTTTTTCTTTCAAAAAGTTGCATTTCTTAAAAAAATGTGCTAACTTTGCAGCCAAATAACAATATTGAAATGGCAAAACAAGTATTAGATTCATTAGATAGGCATATTCTGAAGCTGATTTCTCAGGATGCCCGTATTCCATTCTTGGAAGTAGCACGCGCTTGCAATGTGAGCGGTGCAGCAATTCATCAGCGTGTAGCAAAATTATCAAACCTAGGCATTATCAAGGGTTCACAGTTTATCATCGATCCGGAAAAGATTGGTTATGAGACCTGCGCCTACATGGGTTTGTTCTTGAAGGAACCAGAGAATTTCGACCACGTAGTGGAGGAATTGAAGAAGATTCCTGAGGTTGTGGAGTGTCATTATACGACAGGTGGCTTTGATATGTTCATCAAGATTTACGCCATCAACAACCATCATCTTCTGGAGATTATCCACGATAAGTTGCAGCCTCTGGGCTTGTCTCGCAGCGAGACTATCATCTCTTTCAATGCAGCTATCAGCCGCCAGTTGTCTATGAAGGATCTCAAGACAATGGCTACTGATGATGATGTTGAGGAAGAGGTTGAGGAATCTGCAGAGTAATTATTTTTTAAGATATGTGAGGAATGAGAACGATACGTCGTTTTCATTCCTCATTTCTTTTTCTATCAGTTCCCATTCTTCCGCATTGATTTCCGGGAAGAAGGCATCGGCCTGTTGCGGGGTGTCATCCACCACGGTGAGATAAAGCTTATGGGCTTCGGGCAGAATCTGGCGGTAGATGCTTTCGCCGCCGATAATGAAAATCTCTTCGTTGCTGATAGGGCAAGGAGCAGCTGCCGGCTTTTCTGCAGTATCTGCCGGTTTTCCTGCAGCCTCTACCGCCTCTTTCAGGCTAGGATATACTTCGCAGCCTTCCAACTCTTTCAGATTGTGTGAAACAACGATATTCCGGCGATGGGGCAGGGCACCATGGGGCAGCGACTCATAGGTCTTGCGCCCCATGATGATAGCATGTCCCGTGGTCAGTTCACGGAAGCGGGTTAAATCGCATTTAATATGATAGAGCAATCGGTTCTGATAGCCGATTGCTCTATTTGTTTGGGATATGCAGGCGATGATGCTAAGCATTTTTTTAAATGTATAATGTATAATGTTTAATGTATAATTATAAACTATAAATTATAAACTATTAATGGTTTCTCCGGCACGTGGGTGCTCTTGATTTTCCACTCTTGCGGATAGAGGTTGTTAGCACGGTTGCCGATATTCTTTTCCCATCCTAGTGGCACTCCCTGATAGGTGACCAGCACGTAGCCCTTAGGCGTTTCTGCAGGCAGGTTCACAGCCTCCTTGCGCAGAAAGCGGATGGCATCTTCGTAAGAGAGTTCAACTTGCGGAAAAGCCTTTTGGTTGAGCATCACGGAGAGCGCCAGACTCTGGTCTGGAATGATGTCTTTCCCCTTGCTCGTGCCCAGTTTGATGCCTGCATGAATTACCTTCAGATTCCTGACTGCATCCTCGTAGATGGCTTTCCAGCGGTTGGGAATGGCATAGAAGTTATCATCTTCGGCTATCGTTTCATAGTCCGATAGCTTTAGCCAGTCTGTTGGAATCTGCGGTGTCTTTCCCTTGTTTCCTCTGTTCTTTCCTTTATCCTTGCTCTTGTCTTTCTTCTTCTTATTATCATCTTTCTCCGTTTCCGGCTCTCCCTCTTTTCTGAGCACGGCGAGGAAGATGCCTTCGCCTCGGGTCTTGCCGGGGAGGAAGCGATAGACGGGGATATCCGTACCGATGAGATTGCCCGTGATGTTCCAGGCATCCTCGATGCCCGTTAATGCGATAGGTTCGGCACCCAGTTCCTCGCAGATCCAGGCAATGTTCTCCTCGTCTTCATGGGCGTTGAAGGTGCAGGTGGAGTAGATGAGGATACCGCCCGGTTTCAGACAGTTCCAGATGTCGCTCACAATTTCCCGCTGCAGTTGCCAGCAGTTTTCCACATTCTGCAGGCTCCATTCAGCTATGGCTCCATCGTCCTTGCGGAACATGCCTTCGCCCGAGCAAGGCACATCGGTAAGAATCACGTCAAACTTCAGCTTCGATTTCCTGTAGTCACGCGGATAGTTGTTGGTCACAATCATATCCGGATGACCGAATTTCTGGATGTTCTCGGCTAGAATCTGCGAGCGGGTGCGCATCGGTTCGTTGCTGAAAAGCAGACTTCCTTCTGGCAGCGCAGCACGTACGGCAGTGGATTTGCCGCCCGGAGCCGCACAGAGGTCGAGCATCATCACGGGCTCGTGAACCAGTTGGCGAATCACCAGATCTACAAACATGGATGAGGCTTCCTGCACGTAATACTTTCCGGCATGGAGCCATGGGTCGAAGGTAAAGTTGGGCCGTGCCGATAAATATCTGCCCGTAGCAGGGCACCAGGGAATAGGTTCGCCCATCACTTTCAGCTCTCCCTCTTTGCATTTAAAAGGATTGAGTCGGATGCTGGTAGGCGTTTCGCCCTCTGTAATTCCCAGTTCCAGCTGCTGGTACAGTTCTTTGCCCATCAGCTCAAGGGTATATTTTCTGAAATCTTCTGGTAAAATCTTAGCCATTTATTATGTATAATAATGTGTAAATATCTATGTCAAGAGTATAAATAAGCCATTAAATAGGCAAAAGTATCTCTATTCGTTTGCAAAAATAAGAAAATTTTCGTTTCTTTGCAACTAAATTCGGCAGAGATGCGTCTAAGACATAGGAAAATTAATAAAAAATAAGGTAAAACTTTAAAAATGTTGATAGATATGAAGAAAGCAATATTAGCATGGGCGCTCGTCATGAGCATGGGAGTTACGCAGGTGTCTTGGGCGTCTTCTGCTCCGAAACATCGTTATCAGCCTGCTACGCAGCAGGTGGAGGCCTATTCCGATACCACCAGTACGGATACGGCCAGCTATGATGATTTCAACAACGATGATACCCGTGCTTATCATTCCAAGTATAGCCTTGGAAATTACGATGACCCCTTCGATTTCATCGGTTCGGTGTTCGGCAGCGGCATGCTCAGTGCCATGGTCATCTTCTGCGTCATCTTCGGCTTGCTGTTTGTCCTGGCTCCCCTAATCATCTTCGTCCTGCTCATCAGATACCTGGTTCGCCGCCATAACGACCGGATGAAACTGGCAGAGATGGCGATGGAGAAGGGCATCAATGTGCCGGAGTGCGACCGTCCGATAGACAAGCAGAGCGATGAGTATCTGGTAAAACGGGGCTTGCGGAATGCATTCCTGGGAGCCGGCTTGTGTGCCATGTTCTCGTGGTGGGATGTAGATTTCCTTGCCGGCATCGGCGCCTTGATTGTTTTCTATGGCTCGGGCCAGACCCTGATAGGTTTGCTTCCTGCCATCAGAGACTGGTGGAAGAATCGCCATGGCAATCAGGGCACGGGGTATAACGGCACACCGGTATAACGGTATTCCGGCGTAAACGGCACTCCGGTATAAAGAATCAAAGAAAGATAAATTATTAGTTAATCCTAAAATCCGCAAGCAATCTCAATGGCAATCTCAATTGCAGTAAAGAGCTTGA
>USJX01000064.1 GCA_900555035.1 uncultured Prevotella sp. | reverse complement strand
AGAATCTTTGCAAGTCATTCCGCACAGAAGATGTGGAGACGATTGCTTTAAATAACGTATCTTTCACAGTAGAAGACAGCGAGTTTGTTGCCATTATGGGACCATCTGGTTGTGGCAAATCCACCTTGCTCAACATCCTCGGTTTGCTCGACAACCCAACTTCGGGAAAATATTTCCTGGGTAATTACGAGGTGGCAAACCTGAAGGAAAAGGAGCGTACGGATGTGAGAAAGGGAGAAATCGGTTTTGTGTTCCAGAGTTTCAATCTGATAGATGAATTGAATGTAGAGGAGAACATCGAGCTTCCTCTTACCTACCTCAACATTCCGAAGGCGGAGCGCAAGGCAAAGGTGCAGGCGATTATGAAGCGAATGGCCATCAGCCATCGTGCCAAGCACTTCCCTCACCAACTTTCTGGTGGTCAGCAGCAGAGGGTTGCCATCGCCCGTGCCGTGGTCTTTGGTCCGAAGCTCATCCTTGCCGATGAGCCTACGGGTAACCTCGATTCCAAGAATGGAGCTGAGGTAATGCATCTGCTTACCGAGCTGAACCACGAGGGCACCACCATCGTCATGGTAACGCATAATGAGCATGATGCCAAGATAGCCCATCGCACCATCCGCCTGTTTGATGGACAGATTGTGGAGGCGGAGGGCAATCAGCTTTAGTGCTTCTGTCACTTCTGAGCGTATGACGCTATGCTTCATTAGAAGAGGAATGTCATAAATCGCTTGGTATTAGCCTCTTTCTGCTTCAGCTCTTCTTCCATTCTCTGTATTGCCATCTTGAAGAAGAAGCGGATGAGGTGCTCGTCGGTTGCTTCCGTACGAATCATGCGGAGGGCAGAAATGTATTCCTGGCGGGCTTCGGATGGGATGATGAGGAGAGGATGATTCAATCTTAAGAGAATGTAGTTGCTGATGAGTCGTCCTGTTCTTCCATTCCCATCACGGAACGGATGAAGATATTCGTAGAAGCCATGGAAGCGGGCGGCAAGAATCATGGGATGAACGGCTGCCGAAACGATGGCTTTTTCGGTAGATTCCAACAGCTTGGGAACTCTGGCGATGAGTTCTTCGTGATCGCCAAATACCGTATCGCCTGCAGCCATGTCCGTGGTGGTGTATTCGCCCGGAATAGCTTCTGGGGAACGATAGGAAAGCGTATGGCTGGTAACCCGCCTGTTGATTTCTTTCAGAAGATTCTCGTCGAGTGGATGCTGCGTGTTTTGCATCATGTACTCGAAGGCTTCGAAGTGGTCGAGCATTTCGAAAGCCTCGAAGAGAGTCTTTCCGGCAGGAATCATCCCCAGGCCTTTCTCCTTCAGTTCCCGGGTATCATCTACGGAGAATGAGTTGCCTTCAATGGCGCACGAATGGGTAGAGAAGAGTACTTCATTATATTTGATGTACTCTTCTCTATCCATTTTATTGATGATAAGGGTTTGATATTTGCGTCTCAAATCCTCGTATTCCTTGATTTCCTTTTCGAATGCCATAATCTTCTGTATTTGTGGGGACAAAGATACGATTTTTATGGATAAACACCAAACTTTTCTCTCAAAAAATGTGCTTATGTTATGGGATGATGATGCGGAAGGTGGTGATTCCCTGTGCCTTGTCCTGAAGGAGCGAGAGGCTGCCGCCGCTTACTCGCATGATCTGACGGGAGAGGGAGAGACCGATTCCGCTTCCTTCCGGCTTCGTGGTGAAGAACGGGATGAAAATATGAGAGGCTACATCTTCGGGGATGAGACCGGCGTTGTTGCTCACGTCGATGATGATGGATTCCTGGACGTTGGCGTAGGCATGGAGACGGATAAATGATAACTTTTCCTGCCCGTTGAAAGCTTCTACGGCATTCTTCAGAAGATTCGTTACTACGTGAGAGAGGAGACTCTCATCGGCATAAACCAGCAAATCCTTGGGAGAAACTTCTATCTCAACTTCTTGGTTGCAGAGCATCGCCATTCTTTCCAGGAAGGGTTCCACATAGAAGAGAGCAGGCTGAGGCTGGGGAACATGGGTGAAGCGGCGATAGTTGTTGACGAAAGCCAACAGTTCTGTTCCTGTTTTGTGGATGGTTTCCAAGCCTTGCTTCAAGTCTTTATCCTCTGTAACTCGGGTAAGCAGAGTTTCGCTCAGCGAAGTAACCGGCGTGATGGTATTCATGATTTCATGGGTCAGCACACGAATCAGTTTGATCCAAGAATCCACCTCTTGATTGCTCAGCTCGTGGCTCACGTCGCTCAGGGCGATGATGCGCACGTGCTTGTCTTTCAGCATGGCTTGCGTCTCATGCTTTGCCAGGTGTTCATCCTTCAGTTTCCCTTTTACCTGGTTCATGTGGGTAAGCACATCCGTATCGAGCAACCGGAGGGCAGCCTGGTTGTGCTGCAGGATGTTGTCGTGGTCATCCACCACCAGGATGCCCGTATCCACCGCATTCAGAATCTGCTCGTAATATTTCTCCCGCTCCATCTGCTCCTCTCTCGTATGTTGCAGGAAGAGCTTGATTCGGTTGAGGGATTGATGCAGAATCTGATCCTCCTTAAACCTCTTCTCCGTAGGAAAATTGAAGGAGAAATCCCCATTATCTATCGCATCAAAAAGGAAGATTACCTTCTTGATGTTGCGGCGATAGTGGCGGTAGAGGCGAATGTAACCCACTACAGCCACGAGCAAAAGCACGATAATAATCACCTTATTAATATCCATACCTCAAAAACTATAGAATTCTTCACTCTTCACTTTTCGTTCTTCACTTAAATCCCGTATCGCTTAATCTTATTGTAAAGCGTCTGGCGGGAAATGCCCAGTCTTGCGGCTACCACCGACAGGTTTCCCTCACATTCCCTGATGGTTTTCTCTATCATTCGGCTCTCCATCTCATCAAGCGTCTGAACCTCTTCCAGGGGCTTCTCTTTTCTCTGCTGGTTTCCGCCGTCAATATCTTCGGCAGAAATCATTCCGCCATCAGATAGAATCACGGCTTTCTCGATGGCGTGCTGAAGTTCACGGATGTTTCCGTACCATGGCAAACTGGTAAGTTTTTTCTCAGCTTCTTCCGAAAGACGAAGATTCACCTTATTATATAAATCGCCATATTGACGGAGGAATCTTTCTGCCAATGGAACGATGTCTGATTTTCTCTGTCTCAGGGCAGGCAATTCCAGATGGATGGTGTTGATGCGATAGAGCAGATCCTCTCTGAATTCGCCATCGTTTACCATCTGCTGCAGATTGCGGTTGGTGGCGCAAACCAGTCGTACGTTGATGGGAATCTGCCTACTTCCGCCCACTCTTACGATGCTTCTGCGTTGCAGGGCGGTAAGGAGTTTTGCCTGAAGACTGTAGGATAAGTTTCCTATCTCATCCAGAAAGATGGTACTGCCGTCGGCAAGCTCAAACTTGCCCGGTTTATCCACCTTGGCATCAGTAAAAGCACCCTTCACATGGCCGAAGAGTTCGCTCTCGAAAAGGGTTTCCGTAATGGCTCCCATATCCACAGGTAGCATCTTTTTCCCACATCTTGTTGATAAACGATGTATTTCGTTGGCTAATACCTCTTTACCTGTTCCATTTTCGCCCGTAATGAGGATATTTGCATCGGTTGCGGAAACTTTTTCCACAATGCTTCTCAAATTGTTCATAACTTCTGTATCTCCCCAATACATAGAACTTTGTGCATCTTTTCCACAAAGTTTTCCACCTTTTTTGCCAATAGCGTTATCCACAGCCTTATTCTTATCCCTAGCCTCCATCAGCGTACGGATCATCTTCTCGTTTTCAAAAGGCTTCACGATGAAGTCGGCGGCACCTTCCTTGATGCCTGTTACGGCAAGTTGGATGTCGGCATAGGCGGTAAAGAGCACCACCTCGGTTTTCGGGCTGAGGCTCTTGATTTCCCTGAGCCAGTACAGTCCCTCGTTTCCCGAATTGATTCCGCTGGAGAAGTTCATGTCGAGCAGCACCACGTCGGGATGCTCCTCTCTCAGCTTGGCTGGGATGGAGTTAGGGTTGGCGATGGTGATGATGCCATCGAATATGGGTTCCAGCAGCATCCTCACCGTAGTAAGAATGTTGCGGTTGTCATCAACAATCAATATTGTTCCTTGTTTCTTTATCATAATTTATAAAGCTAATGCCCAACTTCCAGATTTGTCACTTCCGATTCTTTTTAGAATTTTACTTTTGGTTAAAACCGCAAGATGCCTTTTTATAGTTCTTGAAGAACAGTCCATTTTCTCAGCTAAGAGTTCAGCTGACAGTTCTGGTTCTTTTAGTAAAAAATATAATACATCTTTAGTCTTTTGAGGCATTTTTACGGTGACACTTTTATTTTTTACAGTGACATTTACAGTGACATTTCTTCCGTTTACAGTGAAATTTACTATGCAATCTTGTCCGTTTACAGTGAAAATCTCGGAGTTTACAGTGACATTTCCGCTTGCAGTCACGTTTCCTTTAATTGTGTTGCTTGTTTGTAATTCTTTTACATTGTATGCATACACCGTACTTTTTAGAATAAAAGCGGTCAGTATGTATTTCGGATCGTGGAGTCCTTTTGCCTCCAGTTCCTTGCACATACGGTCAACCCCTTCTCCGAATTCTCTTACGTATTTATATGCTTTGAGAAATTCTGCGATTTTTGGGTTGCGAGAAAAGTGGGTATGGCGGATGTTGTCACTTCTTACGATGCCAGGAAACTTGCCTGGAGTTTCGAATACCAACCGGTCGTCAAACATCTTGATTTGTATCTCTGTTCCCTTTATGCTGTAATCTCTATGACAGATGCTGTTAACCGTCATCTCTTGCAAGACGAAAGGGGAGTATTCTCTGTCAGTCACAAAAACACCTTTTTCGCCGAGATAGGTATGTTCCTTGACTTGTGATTCCAGATAGTCGATAGTCTTTCTGATTTGGTCGATGATTCGTCCTTCGAAGGTAACGTCCTTGATGACATTCATTTCTCTTCCCACTTTTTCTTCAGTCCCCATGTATCGGATGAAGCGAACTCTTGCACGGGGGAAGAAAAGTTGAGGTTTCTTGCCGAAGAGCAGGATGCAAGCTGTGCTAATCTGTTCTTTACCATCCTTGTAAGTAATGAAGTTATTGTTCTCTTTGAGATATTCCAAAGGCGATTTGGTATAGCCAATAACATTCAGTAGATCCTGTACGTAGTTGAAATCAATATCTTCAATAGTTGCATCGTAAGCAGCAGTATCTTCGAAATATCTTTCGCCTTTGTCATACATCAGACTCATTCGTTCCTCAAAGCCTAATTTGCGAGAACTGTCCCCAACACGCATAAAGACTTCGTCTGCTTGATTGGCATGGAGCGTGGCACTGGCAGGGATGTGCAACAGAAGCACATGATTTGGCTTTCCTTCTGAATCAATGCAGGGAATATATTCTGGTTTTATATTGACAGAAGGAATGCAGAGTGAGAAAGGAACTTTCAATAATTCGTTCACATGAGCGGTATGTTGGTCGATTCCTTCTATTCTTCTCGTCTTGTCGGAGATTCCGATGGCGAGCATACCTCCGTCGGCATTAGCCATTGCCACGATAGGCACAGCTAATGCTTTAGGCTCAATCTTCACACTTTTACAGTCGAAGGTCTGACCCTCTGGTCTGTCTTTAATGTCTTCTATTGTCATCATGGTGCAAAGTTACGAAATATCATCGAAAAATGGTAATAATTGTCTAATAATTAGACGAAAAAATGCCGATAATGGCGCCAAAAGTTGCTTTTCCGGCAGCTCTTGGCATCCTTATCGGCACTTGTTTATTCAAAATTCTGATTCCTGATGAGGAATTGCTTATCCTAAAAGGGGAATTACTTATTCCAAAAGGGGAGTTACAGCTCTATCGGAACCACTATCTTTATGCTGAAGTTGCGGCCCATATTGTAAACGCCTCTTCTGCCCGTAACCGTGTTTTCCGCCAGATACTTCAGACGGCTCAGGTGGTTCTGGTAAGCATGGTTGATAAGGTTCTCGCCCGAAAGATAGAGCGAAAGAAGGCGCTTGCCATGGAGCTTCACGTCGGTACCGGCATACATATTTAATAAGGTGTACGATGGCGTAGCGGTCTCCGTATCGTTGGCTGCGAAATAATGGTTCTGGCGGAGATTGAAATCCATCTGTAGCTTGACGAAGAGATGGTCGAAAGTCCTGCCGTTGCAGACAAACTCATATCTTACATCCGAAATCCAACGGGGAGCTGGGGTGAATGGCAGATACTTAGATTCGGATGGCTGATGCAACTGCACGGAGTTGACATATGAAAAAGTGTTGCCGAAGTGCAGACGCTCTACAGGGTGGATGTCGATGCTCGCCTCACCACCCAGAATGCGGGCGTCGCCCGAAGTAAACTGATAGGCTGGCGTGTCGTCGATGAGGACAGGCTGATTGTTCTCATCTGCCAACTTCTCGCTATAGATGTAATGGTTGATGCGATTGGCAAACAGCGAGAGCTCTGCCGAAATGATAGGCGAAGAATAATCCAGACCAAGGTCGAATTGCCAGCTGTTTTCCGGTTTCAGACTGGTATTTCCCAATTCGTATCGCTGGGTTCCCTCGTGCACACCATTCGATGATAATTCGCTGATGTTTGGAGCACGGAATCCTCTTGCCAGGTTCAGCTTGATATTGAAATCGGGCAGGATTTCGTAAGCCAAGCCAATGCTTCCGGTTACTCCCTCAAAGCTGCGCTTAAAGGCTTGAAAACGGAAAGAATCATTCAATTCAGAACCATTTGATTCAGAACCATTCAAAACAAATCCATTCCAATCTGAACTATGCGAATCTGTATCATCTTCTTCTCTTAAAGCTTCGCTGTGCAGGTGGCGATGATCGTATCTGATTCCGCCGCTCAGATTCAACTTGCCTATTTTCTTGCTCACCGTGGCAAACACGCCGTAATCGAAGAGATGATAGGCTGGAATCAGAAACTCTGTTCCCTTGTTAATTGATTGCTGCCACATGCCGTTGATGCCCGTAGAGAACTTCCAGCCATTCATTTCCGGCGAGAGATAATGCAGGTCGTAATTCACGGTATGGAGCATGAAGTCGAGTCCGCATTCCTTCGGATTCTCTTCCTCCTCAAACTCCTGACGGCGGTTCTGCTGATAACCCAGGAGGAACTTCAGATTGCCGTCGCCCAGGAACCAGGAATTATCAAGAACAGCCTTGTAATGATGAATCTGCTGATAAGGCATCGGCTTGCCGTAACTCTTGGCATCGTAGCCTTCCGGAATTTCCAGTTCGCCCGTTTTCTCATCTCTTTCTCCTTCTACGATGCCCGGAGTGAGATGATAATAATCGAGTGTGAGATGCGAATGCCCCTGGCGGTAGTTCCAGCCTAGAAGCTGCGAGAATGCCTGCTCTCTGAGTGATGAACCGAATACATAACCATCGTATTTATTCTTGTAGGCATGCGCCATCTTTCCGCTGTAGCGGGTGTTCCAGACGAATCCGCCCTGGTTGCCGGCGAAGTTGAGCGAATAATCAAAAAGTCCGTTGTTGGTTTGATAACCCGTTGAGAAATTTGCTCTCATGTCGCCCTTGGCAAGGGTAGGAGCGGAGTGGAAGATGAGGACGCCTGCCATCGCATCCGATCCATACATGAGGCTTGCCGGACCTTTCAGAATCTCTACGGAATGAACCGAAGCGGGGTCGATTTCTATTCCGTGTTCATCGCCCCATTGCTGTCCTTCCTGTCTGATTCCGTCGTTTACCACTACCACGCGGTTATAGCCCAGGCCACGGATCACGGGTTTTGAAATTCCGCTTCCCGTGGTAATCTGCGAAACGCCTGGCTGGTGGGCGATGGCGTCGATGATGTTGGTAGAAGGTTGCATTTCGAGCTGGCGGGCAGAAACGAAGGAGATGGGTGCGGGCGATTGCTTCAGTTTCTGGCTGCCCGTCAAGCCTGTTACCACCACTTCGTTCAGTTTCACGCTCGATTCCGTCAGCGGCTGGTGCTTGGTAGAATCGCTTGCTTCTTCTTCATGAATGTTTGCTTCCTTCTTATCATGATTTGCTCTGTTTATAGCCATAGCATGGGCTGTTGCCAATGAGCACAGACTCATCAGCAATATTGCTTTCAATATTGTTCTCATTATGTTATTTGTTACCTTATTCTGTTAATATTCAATTATTTATAAAAACAGAGAATAAGGTGGAGCACGGGTAGATTTTACCCCCTTCGCCCTACACAAGCAAGGAGAGCAGAAGGCACGGCGAGGGGAGAGATGGAGCACGGCGATGGCAACCCAAACCACGAGGGATGGAGCCAGATAAGGAGTGCTTTGCAATTGGCAAAGCACACAGTCGTGCATGGTATTCTGCAGGGCTATCAGATGGCCGTCGTGATGAACATGATGGGCACAATCGGCACAATAGAAATCGGCATGAGTTCCCTGCGCTTCACCATGATGGTGAAACGTAACGGCAAGCAGCATCGGCAGGTAAACCAATAGCAGCAGCCAGGAAATTCTGATTCTCTTATGCGTAATCCTCTGCATTTATCTACAGGCTATGATGATATTTCTAATAATTTGCTTGTCTATACAGAAATATTTTAAAGTGTACTCAGTTGTTAATATGTAGCTACCTACACTCGGTTGCAAAGATACAAACTTTCCTTCTAAAAAGGAAAGAAATCGGTAATTATTTCCTTTTAAAAAGGAAATCTATCTGTTTTTTATCTAAAATCTCTTTTCTACTTTAAAACATTGTACTACCTTTGTGCAATCTTCCTGAAGATTGGGGTTTGAGTGAGATTCTATTTTTCATACATTCTCATTGCATCTCGATGCAAGTCGTGTATCTGTTCAGCCAACCATTCTGGTGAGAGGATTCTCAATTGGCTTCCCCGGCTCATTAAATATCCAAAGAAATCTACGGTAGGGCGCATGGTAATTTCGAAATCCATATAGTTGTCGCCTTTTGCGATAGCTTTTTGAGTAGCATGGAGGGGTAAGTCTTTTACTCGATACTGTTCGTAATCGTAAGCTCTAAATCTAATTCGTTCAACAGTAGTTCCGTCGCCAATCAGCACTCCGTAATATTCCTTGAAGTAATCTTGAGCGTTGAAGTCTTGAGCTATCTCAAATTTGATATCTGTGGATTCTATGCTTTTGATTCTGTCAAGTGAGAATAGGGCATAGTAATCCTTTACTTCTTGGGTTTCTGCTTCTGTATAATGGAAGTGTCCCAATACATACCAACGTTGCTTATGCAATTTTATGCAATATGGCTCGATAGTATAGCTTTTGGCATTTGTATTGCCATACCTCTTGTAAAGAATGGTTATCTTGATGTTTCGTTTCATGGCATCAAGGATTAGTTTGAGGCTTTCGCCTTCATAGGGTACAGATTCAAGCACAATCCTATCTTGAAGCGATACACATTCGCTAATAATATTGTTGGATGCAAGTGTGGCTAACATCCAGTTTTGTATGGAGTCAGACTCTAATGCTTCAGGATTTCCAATAGAATATTTATATCCGTTTTTCCTGTTGCACTCAATATATATGCCAAAAATGTCTTCTATGGCATCTTTGTGCCGATTGAAGGTTGAACGAGCCAATTCTATTCCTTCGCTCATGTCCGTTTCAAGCCATTTCTTTTGAATATCTGCAAAAGAAATAGCTCGGGCTTTGTTGATGGTGTTTACCAACCAAATGTATTCTTTGAATTTCGCTTGAGTTCTCATGTTATATACGATTTTATCTACATTAAATAACGAGATTTTTGCGATTTTATTGATTTATGATACATTTTTTCTTAAAAAAAAGAACTTGTCCTATGATTTGATACAGGTTTTTCTTATCTTTGTGCCGACATAACAAATAATTTCATAAAATATGAACTATGATGAAGTAAAATTACGCCGTTTGATAGGTAAATGTCAATGGACTTTTGCCAAGACAATGCCTACGTGTCCTCATGAGTACATTGTGAGGAATAAATGTGCCTTGTCTGATGAGGAATTCGTCTTTTTTGTGCAGTCACAAAGAGAATTTGGTGTTCCACAACAATGGTGGAAATATAATTTCCCTTATCTGCATATTGATGGGTATAAGTATTGGACGATGGGAGATACCATAGAGAATACTATCATTATCAATAGGGCGAAAGACGATAATTCGCAAATACATATAGTTGAACAACAATCAGTTGAGCAACAATCCCAAAAGGATAAACTTACGTTGTCTATAACTACTATTGGTGATTTGCTTCTTCGTCAAACGATTTCGAATGGTGGGGAACACATTAATGGTGTGAATCTGTCGATTCCAATCTATCAGCGTCCATATAAGTGGACTGCTCGTAATGCAATACAGTTGCTTGATGATATTATCGAAGCGATGAATGACAATAAAGAAAGTTACAGGGTAGGTACTCTGATTCTTCATCGAGCATCAAGCCAAGGCTCGTATGATATAGTTGATGGATTGCAGAGAATTATTACGTTCTCTTTGTTGTTAAAGGCCTTGGGGAAGAACGATATAGCTTTTCTCCAGCAAGAATTATATGATAATGAGTATAATGCCCGTAATATATCCAATAATTATCGAGCATTGGAACGACGCGTCAGCAAACCTGATTTGAAAGCAAGCCAACAACAGAAAGAAGACTTTTATGTAAAGGAACGAGAGTGTAGAAGACTGGAAGAATTTGTTGAGAGCAGATGTGAACTTATTGTTGTTGTCACATCTGATGTTTCTGAAGCCTTTCAGTTCTTTGACTCTCAGAATGCTCGTGGCAAAGCTCTATATCCACATGATTTGCTGAAAGCTTATCATTTACGTGAAATGATTGGTATAGAGGAGAATGAGGTTGAAAGAATCGTCAAGGGATGGGAACAAATATCTCAAAGTGGTTTGGCAGATTTTTTCGGAAACTATCTGTATCGTATCAAAGAATGGGTAAATGGCAATAGGGCAGAAGTGTTGGATGAACGTAATATCCACATGTTCAAGGGGATTACTCGTTCTGCACGAACTCCTTATGCTCAATTCTATAAGAGTGCTTATTGTTATGCAGATATGGTAAATTCTTCTGCTATGCCATTCGTTTCTGGAACTCGCAATATCAATGCATTTCAATTGGACGCTCCAATTATAGCAGGCAAACCTTTCTTTGAATATACGAAGCATTATTATGCCATACTAAAGGACATTCAAGATAATAGCAAGTACGAGGGGTTCTATATCAACGACAATATTATAGTGAAGACATTGGATCGCTATTTCAAGAAGGGAGTAGGCAATGGTATTGCCCGGTTGCTGTTTGATACCTCGGTACTCCTGTATGTAGATAGGTTTTGTCCGGAGTCATATCCAACCAAAGAAGATATGGAGTTGTTTGAGCAATTTGTCGTTTATGCCTTTGTTTGGGCTTATTCGCTTAGAGCGCAATATACAAATTTGGGATGGCTTTCTGCTCAGAATTTCATTATGGAAACTAATGAGAATTTGAAGAATTCATTTAATATGTACAAGTTGATAGCCAGGCAAGATACTCCCACTACATTACTCAGTGTGTTGGCAGACAAGCTAACTCCTTTGTCTTATAGCGACTTAAAGGATGGGAAAAAGAATGGCAGAACAAATGCTGAGAATTTGGATGAGCATGATGGCGATGGAGTCTATCTGAATTATCTCTATTTCTTTAAAGTAAATCGTTTTTATAAATAGTAGAAGACAATGAAAGATTTGAAAAGTATTTTGAAAGAGTGTTCTATCAAGGAAATCTATTGTGATAATCACGGAGCACCTATTACATACGTAATTCCAATCTACCAACGTAACTATGCGTGGGAACGAGATGAAATCTGTGCTTTGATAAAAGATGTCCATGATTCTATGGATATGGGCAAAACGGTTTATTACATAGGTACTCTTGTCACTTATAAGCGTGATGAGAATAAATATGAGGTGATAGATGGTCAACAGCGTTTGACTACGATTTACATCATACTTAGAGCTTTGGGAGTGCATGACATTTATAATCGCTTGACTTATTCGGCACGAAAAGCTTCAGCTTCGACGATAGAGGCATTATCAGGGCGTGGAGAGAAAGAGGATCTTGGTGAGATGCCTGACCTTGGTATCAAGAATGGCTTCGAGTCCGCAAAAGCAGGACTGGATGAGATTGTTGGTTTGGCTCAAACTGATGTGGATAAATTCAAAGAGTATTTCTTGAATCATGTCCATATCATACATTATCGAGTGCCGAAGGATGTGGATTTGAACCATTATTTTGAGGTGATGAATTCTCGTGGCGAACAGCTGGAGAAGCATGAGATTGTTAAGGCAAAATTGAGTGAGCAATTTATCGGGGATAATACCTCAATGGAAAAGTTCAGTCGTATCTGGGAAGCATGTAGTGATATGTGCTTTTACGTTCAGCAAAAAATGTCTGATATGAAAACTGTTTTTGGTGAGAACATGGATAGTTTCGTCTTAGAGTCGTTTGATACTTTTGCCGATATGCCAGCTAATGCTGGTAATTCTTTGGGTAGAAAAACGATTGCAGAGTTGTTGGATACTCCTGTTAAGCCAGTGCCCCAGAGTACGACGTTAGATGAGAATGATAGATTTCAACCAATCATAGACTTTCCTAATTTCCTCTTGATTGTGTTGAAGATTACGAGGATGAAGGAACAAGGATTTGATCCTTTGAAATTATCTCTTGATGACAAGGAACTGCTTCATGAGTTTGAGAAGATTAACATCACGGCTGATTTCGTAAAACGGTTTGCTTATAATCTGTTGAAGGCTAAGTATTTCTTGGATAATTATGTGGTTCACCATACGCTCGGTGAGGATCGTATTTCAGAAAATCCGTGGAAGTTGCAGCGTTACCATAAAAATGGAAATGCTGTCTATCAGAAGGATTTGTCGGAAGACAAACCTATGCAGGCAGAGCTTGTACAGTTGCTATCTATGTTCGAGGTAACTTTTACGGCGAAGCAACGCAAGAACTACCTGTTTTATTGTCTGTATCATTTGTTTGAGAGCGATAATATTAGTGATTATCTCGTCTTTATGAGAGATTTGGCTGATAAGTATTTCTTTGATGTGTATCTGGATGCGGAAAAACTCAATGAAAGAAACCAGCCAAAGCCTAATAGCTTTGATGTCACGATGATACGAAATGGACATCTGAATGTAGAACTGGAAAATGTAGAACGAGACTTTCATCGCATCTATCCTAAGGGAGCTCCCAATATACCTCTCTATGTGTTTGATTATACAGACTATAAAATATGGAGAAAGTATGCGGAAGAGCTACGTGGAGAAAAAGCTAAGAAAGGAGATGCAAAACGTATCGGATTCTTTCAAGATTTGGGATGTAGTGATTTTGAATTAGAGGTATTTAATAACTTCTATTTCTCTCGAACTCGTAAGAGCCTTGAACATTATTATCCTCAGGCTAAGGCTGGTAGTGATAAACCTATTAGCTCAGAAGACATCAATTGTTTTGGAAACTTTGCCATGATTGGTTCCGATGCTAATAGCTCCGGTTCTGACTGGAATCCAATTGATAAGAAAAACCGTTATTTGGATTCAAAGTCAAATCAAGTTAGTACAGCATCTCTAAAGTTCAGAATCATGTTGCAAATATGTCAAGACAATTATGATGATGGGATTAAGGATGAGACGGCTAAACGTCCTTTTGGATTAGAATGGAATGTGGATGATATGAATGAGCATCAAGAAAAAGTGCTTAAAATCGTCATGAAAAGATAATAGTATAAGCTGCTGATTATTTCGTAAATAAGAAAAGGGACAGGAAATCCTCCCGAAGCCTGCATCCGAAGACCGACGTGTGAGAGGCGTATCCTGTCCCTTTGTAGAAAAGCACAGAAAGGTCAAGGCCAAGTCGCACCATACAGGTCCCTACGACCTGGCCCGATATTAGGGTTAGCTTTCGACACAATTCTGTGCTTGTTGGTTTTGCTTGATGCGAATGGTCAAGCGAATTTGGTTCTCGTAATGGGCATCTTCGTTGATCTTGCTGATGCGGCATTCAAAGATAGGTGCCCACCCCATTTCCAATAATTGGGCAATCTCTGTATTGGAAGTGCGAGGAAGATAGCCTAGCAGATATTCCTCTTTCTCGTTGTTATCTGCCACCTTTGAGTAAACCACAGCGACAGCATTCTTGTCGTATGGGTTCTCTTGGTCTCTTTGTAATTCAAGCAGAGTGCCGACCTTCAACTCTTCCCAAACTTCATTGGCATCATGATATTGGCGACCTGCGAGATGACATTCCTTGAAAAATATCTTTTTTCTCTTCATAACTTTACTATTTTGATTTCTGTGTGCAAAGTTAGCTTGCACTTGTGCCAATTCGTGGGACAGCAAGTTTTTATTTTATGTATTTAGAGAAAATATTTTAAAGTATATGTTGCAAAATCATCACGGCATTGAACGAGATGGGGGTGGCAAAAGTCAGAATAGAAAAGGGCAAGATCATGGTGCTTTGAGCCATGGTCTTGCCCCTTTTCTTGTTCTAAAGCTCTAGTTGTTGTCTTGTAATAGCCATTTCCAGATAGGTACTACCTCTATCGTATAGCCATCTGCCATTATTTGGGTCTGGTAATCACGGGTGATGATGTAGCCGTGATAGCCTGGAAAGGCTTTCAGAAATTTAATCAGTCCTCCTACTTCTCGCTCGTAGGTTGCCTCATCATTCAGATTGTAAGATACCTGGATGGCCAACTGGGCGGAAGGAACGCAGAAATCTATCTCTACGTTCTTGTTGAAATAATAGAGCAAGGTTTCTTCTGTCGTGTTTCTGAATCTTCTGTTCAGTTCTATCGCCACCATATTCTCCAACAGCTTCGTTTCTCCCTGAAACAAAAAGAGATTGAGTATTCCATTATCGGCAACGTATCTTTTTTGAAGTGTTGCCTGTTCTGTCATAGGTGAAACCAGATTCGGAATCGGGAAGAAGAGATACGCATCTTGCATGTATTCCAGGTAATCCTTCAGGGCTGGCAAACTGATGGTGTCTCCAGTAGATTTCACCATGTGTTGCAATCTGGTCAGGGATGAAGGCTGCATCACGCTATCGGCAAGTTTTTTAGCCAGAAAGCGGAATATTCTTGAATTGCGAATGCTGTTTCTCTCCACGATGTCGCCAATCAGAATTTTCTGATACAGGGCATTGAGATATTCCCGCTTGTCGGGTTGCTCAAACGATTCAGCTATTCCCCCTTCGTAAAAGTAGGAATCAAAATAGTTGGATACTATTGATTTTATCTGCTGGTTGTATTCCCAGTTTTCACCTAGTTCTACTTGATGATAGGTTAGGTATTCTGCAAAGGAAAAAGGAAAGATTTCCTTCGGAATGTATCTTCCTCCAAGTGTAGAATACATTTCCTTGCCCAGCATCTTGGCGTTGCTGCCTGTAATCATCACGCGATATTGGGAGTCAGCCAGGCGGCGGGCAAATTTCTCCCAACCTTCTATATTCTGAATCTCATCAAGATAGACGAAGGGCTGTTTGCCTGGATATAGTTCCATGTAGGAATCCAGGATAGTGCCCAGTTCTTCTGCCTTGAGGGATGACAAGCGCTCATCCTCAAAGTTGATGTAGAGAATATCTTGGGCCGACTGTTCTCCTTTGTTGAGTCTGGTCTGAATATCCTGATACAGTAAGTAGGATTTTCCTGCTCGTCTGATACCTACGAGAATATAATTCGACTTGTCGCCGAAAAGGAAATCTCGGTGAACCAGTTTGTAGTTCGGGATGGCTATTTGCTTCTCGATGATGATATTTTTGATAAATTGCTTGTCCATACAGAAATATTTTAAAGTGTACTTTGCAAAAATACGAAAATATTTCTAACTATACTTCGAAATAATTCTAGAAAGCGGTTTGTTTAAGGAAAATTAATGTTTTTCCTATGATTTTCTGTTCCTAAGGTGAAAAGCAAATGGATTGAGCTTGCCTTCTAGAGAAGAGGAGATTTCCCTGGGGGCTGCGTTCCAATTAGCTTGCTCCGGTTGGCTGCGTTCCGGTTGTTCCAATTGTTCCAGTTGTTCCAATTAATTTTGAGTGGGTTCATATCTTTCACTTGTCCTTTCTCTTTACTTCTTTATATTATATAATA
>USJX01000063.1 GCA_900555035.1 uncultured Prevotella sp. | reverse complement strand
ACAAGGTGATGACAGGCAAGACCTATGATGCACCTTGGATGGGTGGTTTCGGTACCAGCTTCCGTTGGAAGGGTCTGCAGCTTTCTGCCCAGTTCAGCTGGATTGGTACACGCTACGTCATCAACAACGACCGCTTCTTCGAGGAGAGTGGTGTAACCTTCGGAACTGCTTACAACCAGTCAAACCGTCTGTTGTACGACCGCTGGAAGCAGCCGGGCGATATTACCGACATCCCACGTTGGGGTGAGGTAACCCAGCTCGACGACCGCTTCCTGGAGAACGCATCGTTCCTCCGAATGAAGAATCTCAGTCTGTCGTATTCATTGCCACAGAGCTTGTTGCGCAAGACTAACTTCTTCTCTATGGTTCGTATCTACGGACAGGCACAGAACCTCTTCACCATTACCGGTTTCAACGGCTTGGACCCAGAGGTTTCATCCAATATTTACCAGGCGCAGTATCCAGCTTCACGCCAGTTTACCCTGGGTGTGGAACTGCAATTCTAAGCTAGAAAGGAGAAAATAAAATGAATATCAGAAATATAAAGACATACATCCTGTCGGGTATCCTGACCCTCTCGCTGTCTTCCTGTCTTGATAAATATCCAGAGGATTCCATCCGCATGGATGAGGCTATCAACAAGGTGGAAGATGTGGATAAGCTGGTGATCGGTATCTACGACAGTTTCAAGAGCAGCGCCTTGTATTCGGGCAATCTGACTATCCTGCCAGATTTGCAGGCAGACTTCGTATTCTGCGTAAAGGGCTACTCTAATGCCTACGGCGACATCTATCGCTGGAAAGACATCAAGGCAACCAACACCGACATCGAATCGGTTTATGCTGACCTTTATGATGTTATCAACCGATGCAATTTCCTGCTCGACAATGTTGAAAAGGTAAAGGCTGCCACCAACGATGATACGCAGCTTGATAAGTTGGAGCAGTATGAGGGTGAGGCTTACTTTGCACGTGCCCTGGCTTACTCAGAACTGATTAAGTGTTTCTGCAAGGCTTACGATAGCGATGAGCAGGCAGAGAAGGAACTCGGCGTGGTGCTCACAGAGCACTATAAGGGCAATGAGGTTCAGAAGCGAGCTACCCTGAAGGAGTCATACGAATTCGTATTGAGTGACCTCGATAAGGCTACCGAATACCTGAAGGTAGGCGATAATTTCACCGGAAGTCTCTATAATGAGATTTACTTCAACGAATATACCTGCCATGCCTTGCGTGCGCGTGTATCCTTATATATGCACAAGTATGATGATGCCATCAAGTATGCATCCAAGGTTATCGGCAGCAAGTTCTATACCCTGGAGAAGGCTTCTTCCAACACCTATTCCAGCCAGGTGAAGGATTACAAGTACATCTGGACATACGGTGATTCACGCGAGGCTATCTGGAAGGTAGGCTTCACGGTGAACAGCTATGGTGGTGCCCTGGGTACCATCTTCGATAACTACAACTACGTAAGTTATCGTCCGGACTACGTGCCAGAGACCTGGGTTATCAACTCATTCGACAGCAACGACCTTCGTGCCGCAGCCATCTTCACCACACGTACAACAGGTTATGAGCATGGTTTGCAGTGGCCTTTGCTGAGTAAGTATTTCGGCGATGCCACTTTCTTGAGCAACAACATCCTTCACGTTCACCAGCCAATGGTGTTCCGCCTTGCCGAGCAGTATCTGATCCGTGCTGAGGCTTATGCCATGAAGAAGGACTATACCAAGGCAGGTAAGGATATCTCAACCCTGCGCAGTGCCCGCTACTCTTCTTACGGTGGCAATACCTCGTTGAGCGAGAGCAATGCCTTGAGCATCATCGAGTCGGAACGTGTGAAGGAACTCTATATGGAAGGCTTCCGCTTGAACGACCTCAAGCGCTGGCACAAGGGATTCGCCCGCAAGGTGAGCGACCAGCCTGCAGCCAACTTCGTACAGAGCAGCCTGAAGGTAGAAAAGGACGACCCTCTCTTCGTATGGCCTATCCCACAGCATGAGCTGGAGGCACCGGGTTCGGAGATTGAGCCTAATGAAAGTAACAAATAAAATAAGGAGACGATCATGAAGAAAATAATGATGGGATGTTTGGCAGCCGTGGCTGTACTCATCGCTCTTGCGAGCTGTTCGCAGGATTATACCACCTATTCGGGTCCAAGTCATATCATGTTCTCTGATACGCTCTATCAGTATGCCGTGCAGGAAACCAACGAGGTTTTCAATGTTCCTGTGTCGGCTACCGAGAAGGCTGATTACGACCGCACCTTCGGCGTGGAGGTTGTAGATAAGCAGAGCAATGCCATCGAGGGGCTGCACTATCGCATCCTCAACAACACCGTTACAATCAAGGCGGGCGAGATGGTAGGAAACGTGCAGGTACAGGGTATCTATGATAACATCGGCAAGACCGACTCTCTGGGCTTCACCCTGAAGTTGGTGATTCCGGAGAAGTATAACTGGACAGACCTTTACAAGGACTACACCCACGTGGTTATGCAGAAGTCTTGTCCTTTCGATATCCACAACTTCTCTGGCTGGTGCATGGTAACATCTACCTTCTATAGCCAATACTTGAACAACGTAACCAATCGTCTGATCAAGACTGAGGTAGTGGAAGGCGAGAAGAATACCGTTCTGCTGAAGGATGTTTACTACAAGGGTTATAACCTGAAGTTGAAGTTCAATACCGACAACATCCTGGAGCCAAAGGTAGAGATGGACGATCAGGTAGCCGGCGAGACCGGTGAGGCGTTCGGCACCATCTATGGCGATGGCAAGTTGCGCATCAGCCAGCCATCTTTCTACACCTCTTATTATAATACCTGCCAGAACTATGTGTTGCAGTATGTAACCATGAGTGTTGACAACAAGGATGGTTCGTCTTTTGGCACCGTGGGAACATTCATCACCATGTTCGAGTGGGTGAGCGATGCAGAGGCAGAGAAACTGAAGGAACAGGGATACTAAGCCTTCGGATGCCTGATGGTTTATAAATGCAGATATATTTAAGTAAAAAAAGAAAAAAGAACAAAATGAAAAAGTTAATTTCAAGATATTGGCTCGTACTTGTGGCACTGGTATCAGTGTGCATGTTCACTGCTTGTTCAAGCGATGACGACGATGCCGTAACTCCTGTGTTCCCACAGGTGCAGACCATTGCGGGTGCTGCCGGTGAAGTGAAGGAGTTTACATTCGATGCAAACGAGAGCTGGAGTCTCTCTTCCAACAAAATCTGGTGTAAGATTGCCCAGAATGATGCCGAGAATGGTTTTGTAATCAATGGCACTGCGGGCAAGCAGACCGTGAAGGTTACTCTTACAGCCGATGATGCCAGTAAGGATTTGACCGTGGCTCAGTTGAACTTGAAGATGGGTGGTCAGGAAGTAACCATCGCAGAGGTTCACCGTTCAGCCGACGGCTATGAGCTGAAGGTTTACGATGTGGATGGCAACGATATCACCGAAACTGGTATCGAGGCTGGCTACAACGAGTACAAGAAGTTTACCGTAAAGGCCAACTATCGTTTTGCTGCTACCAATATGCCTAGCTGGGTAGAGCTCGATGGCGGTTTCATGGTAGGTCGTCCTCTGGAGGCTGTTGCCGGTGGTGCGATGTTCAAGGAGGGTGTGAAGAACGCCAAGTATGCCATTGCCAAGAGCGAGGGTGCGTTCATTACCTTCGCATCAGAGGATGGCAAGGCTGAGGTTTCTGTGCCTGTTATCTACAACGGTATGCCTACCAGCACCATGGATGTAACTTATCCTACTTCTACACCATGGGCCGACTGGAATGTATCTCTGGATGGCAAGACTTTCTCTCAGACAGGTAGCACAGGTGTTACAGGCGAGGAGACCACCAATACCTTTACCTTCTCTAACTTTGTGCCATTCACGTTGAAGACAGCAGCCGATGACTATACATTGGTAGTATTCACAGCACAGGCGAATGGTTTGGAGGTTGAGAGCGAGCACTTCGTAAAGACCACAGGTGAGGGCGGTGACATCCGTCTTGCCATCGATGCTTTGGCTAGTGGCGAGCGTAATTGCTATGTCTATGCCTTGCCTACTGCAGAGTACAAGGCGCTTGGCGACCCTAAGAAGATGATTGATGAGGAAGATCCTAATTCTGTAAGCTGGTTGTACAACAAATACTTCCTGATGCACTTCATCCAGAAGAAGCAGAAGGCAGAGGGCGGTGACAACACTTCTGTGGCTCCTAGCATCAAGATTATGAACTACCTCGATGTGGAGTGTACAAAGGATGTAAACGGAATGTACAAGGAGGTGGCTTCCAGCTTCCTCAACTATACAGGTGATGAAATCTACATCGCTTCGGCTGCTGTAGGTTCTTCGCTTACCATAAATCCTAACATCAAGGATTGGGATCCTACTACCATGATGGAGACAGGCTATCTCTATATGATAGATAGCAGTGCCAAGGAGATTGTTCCTGAGCCAAGCATGGATGAGAATGACAACTGGATATTTACATTCCAACTTCCTGAGACTGCTCCTGTATTCATGGCTTTCCAGGATAATGGCAAGGTGGTGAAGGTGCTCGTAATTGAGCCTACCTATAATCAAAGCAAGAAACATACTTCTTTCAGAAAAATTAGTAAGTAATGAACAGATTCAAGATATTTTCCAAGGCGCTCCTGTTGCTCCTGGTCACTCTGCTGACCTTTGCCGTGACAGGTTGCTCTGATGATGAAACCGAGGGCTGGGACACCACATACGGATATGTGCAGTTCAAGCTGAACAAGAAGGTTTCCTCAAGGGCTTCGCGTGCTGTTGCCATTGACAAGCTTGAGAAATTGGATGATGCCAAGAAAATCAAGGTGGTCATGGAGCATAACGGTACCACGGTTTCTCAGACCCTGGTGCTCAATTCCTACAACGCAGAGAATGCCGAGTATGGTTTGAGAAGTGAAAAACTGCAGCTTGCTGCCGGTACCTATACCGTTATCGGTTTCTATCTCTATGATGCGGTGGATGAGGAGCTGCTGGCTTCTTCTGCCGGTGAAACTTTCACGGTAACTGGTGGCGGATTGAAGGTTCAGAACCTCAGCGTTGCCACCGTGGAGCGAGGCAAGGTGAAGTTCAATCTCGTTAAGGAGTGGGAGAAGACCCGTGCCGGTGGTGCCGAGTATCTCTTCTCTAATATCAGTCTGGTGGATATCAGCGTAACCAACCTCTTTACCCGCGAAACCGTTACCTTCCCTCAGATGAAGGTGAAGTATAAGGAGGTAAGCAAGGAACATCAGAATCCGGACAATGTCAACGATAAGTATATGGAGATGGGAACAGCCTACTGCGATTCTACCGTATGGCTCCCTGCCGGAACCTATCAGGTTACTTCTTATACCACATACGGTAAGACGGGTGCGGTAAAGACCAAGTATGAAACCCAGCCTGTCAAGGGCGAGGCCTTCGTAGTAGAGGATAATCAGCTCAATGATAGTGCCCGGGTGCCTATCCTGCTTTCCAAGACCAAGGAGTACATCAAGGACTATGAGGCTTTGAAGGCTATCTGGGAATCTCTGCAGGGTAAGGAGTGGAGCTTCTATGGCGATGCTACCTTCAAGGGTGCCAACTGGAACTTCAACAAGGAACTCGATATGTGGGGCGACCAGCCTGGCGTAACGCTCAACAGCAACGGCCGTGTCATCGGTCTCGTCATCGCTGGCTTCGGTGCCAAGGGCATTGTGCCTGATGCCATCGGACAGCTTACAGAACTCCAGGTGCTCAACCTCGGTTCGCACGATGAGAAGATTGGTGCCAACATCTTCAATAACTATGATGCCAGCAGTCTGACTGCGGCTAAGAAGACCTCTATGCGCCATGACTATGAGAGCAAGTTCCTGAAGTATGACCCACGTGCCAACATGTCGAAGATGATTGTAGAAAGCTACAACTCCGATCCTAAGGTGGCACCGAAGAACAGAATCAAGAAGGATAGCCGCATCAGCCTGAAGGATGCACAGATCGGTACGCTGACCAACCGAATCTCGGGTGTGTCTAAGGCCATCTATCGCCTTACCAAGTTGCAGCAGTTCTATATCGGTAACTCTTCCATTACATCCGATGAGGTTTGTGCGAAGTTCTACAATGCCGATGATCCTGTTTACGGTAAGTTTGCCGCTGAGTTTACAGAGGATGCATGGGACAAGATGACAACCCTTACGGACATCGAGCTTTACAACTGTCCTAAGATTAGTCGCATTCCAGACTTCTACTACAATCTCCCTGCCTTGCAGGCGATGAACCTGGCACGATGCAAGGGTATCTCTGCCAACCAGCTGAGAAGTGACTGGACTCGCTTGGCAGAGGAAAAGACTGGTAAAACTCTCCAGATTCTCTATATGAGCTACAACAACCTGGAGGAATTCCCTGAGTCTTCGGCTTTGAGCAAGATGGTGAACCTCGGTCTGCTCGACCTGGCTTACAACAATATCAAGAAGTTGCATCCGTTCGGTTCAGGCATCGCCTTGTCTTCACTCTATCTGAACAACAACCAGATTGAGGAGATTCCAGCCAATCTCTGTGGTTTTACGGATGATGTAGAGAGTTTGACCTTCGCCCATAACAAGCTGAAGAAGATTCCGAATATCTTCGATGCAAGTTCTGTTCGCGAGATGGGTTCTGTAGATTTCTCATATAATGAGATTACGGGTGTGGATACAAGCCATGGTACCTACAAGGGTATCAATGCAGCATCCGTTACTCTCTCGAACAACAAGATAGAGAAGTTCCCTTCAGAGTTGTTTACAGCAGGTTCGCCAATCACGACACTCGATTTGAGCGGCAACCAGATGCGTACCATCCCTAAAGGTTCCATTACCGGAAAGAAGGCTTATCTCTTGCAGGTTATCGACTTCCGATTCAACAAGCTGACATCCCTCTCTGATGATTTCCGCTCAACCACATTGCCATACATCACCAATATGGATTTGAGCTACAACTGCTTCACCGAGGTGCCAACCCAGCCGTTGAACAGTGCCGTGCTCCGTGCCTTTGCCATCAACCATCAGCGTGATGCCAAGACCGACCAGCGTTGTCTGCGCACATGGCCTACAGGAATCACCACCTGTCCAAGTCTGATTCAGTTCCAGATAGGTTCCAACGATATCCGCAAGGTAGAAGAGACGCTGACCTCTCACCTTTATATCCTGAACATCGCCGACAACCCTAACATCTCTATCGATGTAACCAGCGTATGTCCTTACATCAAGGCAGGTTTGTATATGCTGTTCTATGATAAGAACCAGGATATCCGTGGTTGCGATGCATTGGATCTCGAAAATTAAACTCCATAAGAAAGTAGTAATATGAAATATATGAATAAACTGACATTAGGTATCGTTCTCGCTGCCGGGCTTTTCACTGCCTGCAGCGATAAGGATGATGTCGAAATCCCAGGAGGCCTGGCTCTCGATAAGGAGGAGATAGCAGTAGGTCCGCAGGGAGGAACAGAGCAGATTGCCATCGCTGCTTCGCAAGACTGGGTGGCAAATACCTCTGAGCCTTGGCTCATGCTTTCGCCAGCCAACGGCGTGGGCTCTGTAGAGGGTACCATCAAGGTGGATTCTACTCTTTCCAACACACTCCGCAGCACGGAACTCCGTTTCCAGGGTGCCAATGGACAGAGCCGTAAGCTTACCATCACCCAGTTTGGTTATGGCAAGCAGATTTTCCTGAAGGAACCTGTTGTGGAAATCGAGAACTCTGATTCTTACGATAACCGTGCATTCGAGAGTCTGATTTCTGCCAACGTGGAATGCAAGATCGGAAAGATTGAGTATTCCTTCGAGGGAAACATGACCGATGCCGAGAAGGCTGAGAACGAGAGCGAGCGTGAAGGCTGGCTCCTGAACAGTAAGGATGAAGACAAGCTGGAGGGCACCAACCTGGGCATCGTGCTGGATAGAAAGTATCGTCCTCGCAGCGTCAACTTCAAGTTCCGCTGGGCGATGAACGTGGTTCCTGCCGTTCGTGTGGCTAAGGTCCACCTGGTGCCTGTCAAGGCAGAAGACCAGCTGGTGGATGCTGATGGAAATCCTACGGAAGATGTAATCCTGACGGTTCGCCAGAAGGCTGCACCTAAGATTGAGGATAACCGTGCGGGCGACTCGCTCTCTGTTATCATGATTAACCAGAAGCTGGGTAGCATGATTACCTACGATACGAGCGACAATATGCGCAACTGGAGCAGCGTAACCCTTTGGGAGGCTACCGATGATTTCGTGAAGAGCCATCCGGAGGCTTTGGGCCGTGTTCGCTCCGTGAAGTTCAGCATGTTCAACTTGAATAGTGGCGAAACGCTTCCTAAGGAGGTGCGCAACCTCAAGTTCCTGGAGTCTTTCTCTCTTGCAGCCAATGAGAACAATCAGATTCGCGAGGTGGAACTGGGCGAGGACATCTGTGAGTTGAAGTACCTGAAGGATCTTACGGTTCAGGCTTACGGTATGACTCATCTGCCAGCCAATTTTGTGAACCTGGGCAAGAACCTGGAGACACTCAACCTGGTAAGTAACAACTTCAACAAGTTGTCGGATATCACCAATGTGGTGAATGAGAAGAACTTCCCTAAGTTGCGTAATCTCATCCTCTATGCACAGCGTCGTACGGATGTTGCCATCAATATCTCTCAGTTGGAAAAGAATAGCGAGGGCAACTATATCTACAATACCTATCCTATCGGATTGTATGGCAAGGTTAGTGCAGGCACCAGCGACCGTCAGGCGCTCCTGAAGCTTCTTACCTGGGATAAGCTGAACGCCTTGAAGCTGTCTTACTGCTTCCTGGAGGGTGAGCTTCCTACCGATGATGAGATGGATGCTGCTCTGAAGGCTGCCGGCAAGGCTACCCGCTACAGCAAGGCCGACTTCTCTGACAACAAGGCTGATTGCCTGGATAAGCTGGTGGGCGATACCTGCAAGTGGCTGCTCTCAGGAAAGAGCAATCCTGTAACCTGCAAGAACAAGGATGGCGTGGTGATGTATAGCAATGTGGATCCTACCCAGGTGCCACGTGTATTGCCAAACTGCCGTAGGCTGTCGCTCAACCTGAACTTCTTTACCGGTGCCGTGCCAAAGTGGATCTTCTATCATCCGCACCTGGTAGAGTGGAGTCCATCTATTATGGTCTTCAACCAGACACCAAGAGGTAAGAACAGCGCAGGTGCAGCAGTTGGATTCACCAACATGACAGAGGAGAACTTTATTCTCAACTACTATTGCGGAACCAGCGACCCAGGCAATAAGTGGGAGGTTCCTGGCGTAGCTTATCCGCTCTACTATCGCACATACGTAGCTGCGGGCGATGTGGATGAGGAAGCCCTGCTTGCCAAGTACAAGAGAAATTTTAAAATAAACAGATAAACAAACAATATAGAAGCAAACAATGAAGAAAAAGTTTTTCTATATAGCATTGGTCGCTTTGGCGTTGACGGGCTGTTCTGACAGCCTGTCAACCCTCGACTCTTCTGAGGGCAAGGCAGACATCACCATCCCTGCGGATGCAAAGGCGGGTGAACTGCTCATCAAGTTCAGCCCGGAGATGAGCGACATCCTCGACCAGGCACAGAAGAGCCAGACTCGTGCCGGAAAGGCTACCCGCTCGGGTATTCCTTCTACCGACGAGGTGCTCGACATCTTGGGAAGCTACAGCTTTGAGCGTGTATTTCCTGTAGATGCAAATACCGAGGCTCGTACCCGTGAGGCGGGACTCCACCTCTGGTACACCGTGAAGTTCAGCAAGGGCACCGACCTGAAGGTGGCTGCCGAGCGCCTGAAGCAGTTGGGCGAAATCTCAAAGATTCAGACCAATGGTCGCATCAAGCGTGCTTACAATACCGACAGCAAGCGCATCTATCTCAGCGATAAGGCGCTTCAGCAGAAAGCTACCCGTGCAGCAGCCAATGGTGAACCTAACGACCCGGGCTTTGTCAGCCAGTGGCACTATCGCAACCTGGGCGAGGGCAACTACGATTTCGAGAATCTCAACAACAACCATGTGGGTGCCAAGGCCGGATGCGATGTGAATGCGCTTGAGGCGTGGAAGAGTTGCACCGGCGATCCATCTATCATCGTGGCTATTCTCGACGAAGGCGTGATGTACACCCATCCAGATTTGGCTGCCAACATGTGGTGCAATCCTGGAGAAACCGTTCAGGGAGCCAAGACCGATGGCGATGGCAACGGATATGAAGGCGACCTCCATGGTTACAACTTCGTAACCGAGAGTGGCGATATTACCTGGACTGATGCCAACGACTCCGGTCATGGTACTCACGTGGCAGGTACCATTGCTGCCGTTAATAACAATGGCATCGGTGTATCTGGTGTAGCCGGTGGCGATGGAACTCCAAACTCTGGCGTAAAGATCATGTCTTGCCAGGTGTTCTCGGGTCAGAACAGCGTAACCTTGGCAGGCGAGGCAAGAGCCATCAAGTATGCTGCCGATAATGGAGCTGTCATCCTGCAGTGCAGCTGGGGTTACAACTCTTCAGAGTCTAGCATCATCAATGGTTATACGCCGGGTCCTGCCACCGAGAAGGAGTGGGCAGAAACTTATCCGCTGGAGAAGGAAGCCCTGGATTACTTCATCAACAATGCCGGTTCTCCTAATGGAGTTATCGATGGCGGTATTCCTGTCTTTGCTGCAGGCAATGAGTATGCTGGCAATCCTGCTTTCCCAGGTGCTTACTCTAAGTGCGTCAGCGTATCTTCATTAGCTGCCGACTATACTCCAGCCTGCTACACCGATTTCGGTTCGCTCGTAACCCTGAGTGCTCCTGGTGGCGACTTGGAATATTACAGCAAGATTGGCGAGCAGGAAGATGAATACTGGGCAGAGACGACAACCGAGCAGAAAGGTGCTGTGCTCTCTACGATGATCAAGAACGGTAAGCCTGCTTGGGGCTACATGGAGGGAACCTCTATGGCTTGTCCTCACGTTTCGGGTGTGGCTGCCTTGGGTCTCGCTTATGCTGCCAAGACGAACCGTCATTATCGTGCTGCCGACTTCGTAGCCCTGATGAAGAAATCTGTGAAGGAATTGGATAGCCATTATCAGAATGGTGCTACCAAGACTTATTACATGAACCATACCACCGTGGGTGCTTCGCCAGAGATAGTACAGCTCTCTAAGTATATCGGCAAGATGGGTACTGGCCTGATAGATGCAGCTCAGCTCTTGAACAATATCAAGAACAAGGAACTCAGTTCCGACATGAAGTTGCCTAATATATATGTGGGTATTGAGAAGACCTCTTCTCTGAATCTTGCAGCCTATTTCGCCGGTCAGACTGAGGGCTATTCTTGCTCTGTAGCCAATGTCAGTGTGGCTTCCGCTACTGTTGAAGGTAAGATGCTCATCGTAAAGGGACTCGCTGCGGGTAGCACATCGCTCACCGTAACTGCAGCCGACGGTACCAGCCAGACTGTGACAGTAACTGTTCGTAAGAGTGCAGGCAACAACGGTTGGATGTAATGAAGAAATTTACTTTCATGATGTCGCTGTTTCAGGCTTCGGCTCAGGCAGTGCTGATGGCTTTTCTTTTGGCTTTGCCAACAGTGGTGAATGCCCAGAAAGAATTGCTGAGGTTTGAACATCCGCTTATCGATGCAGGTACGATGACCGAGGACGATGCGCCTCGCACCTTTACCTTCGTGGGTAAGAATGTGAGCAAGAAAGTGTTGCACATCTCACAGGTGAGAACCACCTGTGGATGTACCAGTTCTTATGTGAAGGGCGATGTGATGCAGCCGGGCGATACCTGCCAGGTGCAGATTACCTTCACCCCTAATCGCTATCCGGGCACTATCAATACAGGTGCCTATCTCTACCTGAAAGAAGTAGAGGGGCAGCCAGCCGTGAAGCTCGCCTTGACGGGTAAGGTATTGCCGGGAGCCGATGTGTGGGCTCGCTATCCCCATAAGATGGGGGCGCTGCGGCTGAAGCAGGCAAAGGCGAGTATCACGGAGGTGAAGCCAGGCACGCAGCCATCGGCTCGCATCCTCTGCGGCAACAGTGGCGACAAGCCGCTCCGCATCACCAGTCTGCTTCTTCCGCCTTATGCCCGTTTAGCCACGGAGCCTGAGGTGCTGGAGCCGGGCGATGAGGCCGACCTCGTTATCACCATCCTTGCGGATAAGATTCCTGCTACGATGCCCGAAACCTTCACCTTTCCTGTTATCCTGGAGGGGCTGGATGCCCGTCCGTCCGACAGGACCATACAGGTGAGTGTATCCCGGCTTAAATGATGGCTGACTCCGGGCATCAATGATGCCTGAACCTTATCATAAGTAATCCATTCAATTATAAACAAGAAAAGATAAAGAAATATACAATGAAATATTTGAAGAAACTCTTCACCCTCCTGGTGATAGTCTTGTTTGCCTGCGGCTTTGCAGCTTGCAGCAGCGACGATGAGGAACCGGAGGAGCCTGCACTGGAGGTGACTCCAGCCAATCTTCATGGCACATGGAAGTTGGTGGAGTGGAACAATGGCGAGCAGGTGCCTGAGGGTACTTACTGCTACATCGTGTTTAACCGTAAGGAGCAGATTTTCGAGATGTATCAGAAGTTTGACAGCATGTATGGCCGCCACATCACGGGTTCGTTTGCCATCAAGAACGATCCTTACCAGGGCTACATCATCAGCGGCAGTTATGATTATGGCATGGGCGACTGGAACCAGAGCTATCTCGTAACCCGCCTTCTGGCTTCGGGTTCAATGATCTGGACCGGCAAGGATGATGCCACCGACGTTTGCCGTTACGAGCGTTGCAGCGAGGTGCCAGCCGAGGTTATCAAAGAATCGAAAGATTTTTCAGAATAAAGCCCGCCAGATGCTCCGGGGATTTGCAATCCCCGGCAATCAGAAAAGCATATTAAAAAGAGCGAATAATCGGTATGGTTTGCCGATTATTCGCTCTTTTTTTGTATCTTTGCCCTCGAACTTCTCATTTCTCTGAAATGTAGAGAATAGGTTCAAGGAATAGAGTATAAGGAATAAAGTATAAGGATTAAAGTTCAAAGTTCAAACGATATGTTGCCAATATTAACGATTACAGGTTCCGACAGCACCGGTGGCTCTGGTGTGCAGGCGGATATCAAGACGATATTCGAATTGGGAGGTTATGCCGTTTCGGCGATAACCAGCATCACCGTACAGAATACCCTGGGTATCCAGGAGTTCTTCGATATTCCTGCCGAAATCGTCTCCGGTCAGATAGAAGCCATCATGAACGATATGCAGCCCCGCATCGTGAAGGTGGGAATGATACGCAAGGTTGAGACGCTGAACGTGGTCATCGATGCCCTGGTCAAGTATCGTCCCGACCATATCATCTACGCCCCTTCCATCTGGTCGAGCCAGGGTGATGCGCTGATGACCGAGGATGTGGTGAGCCAGATCAAATACCGTCTGCTGCCGCTCTGTTCGGTAGTCGTGGCGAGAAAAAAGGAGAGCGATATCATCCTTCAGAACTCCCGACTTCTGGAACTTGCCGAGAAGCAGGGACTCCGGATCTATCGTCTCGATAATGCCAATTCGCATGGTCTCATCAACCGCTTCTCTTCTGCCCTTGCCATTTACCTGAACCAGGGCAAGAAGATGGAGGAGGCGTTGGCGATGGCGCAGGATTTCATCAATATAGAACTGGCAAGAGAGAGCAATCTGCAGGGCAGGAGTTCCGAGCTTTACAACCAGTTCATCTCGCAGGTGAATAACTTCTGCCGCACCTATAGCGATGTGCATTTCTATGCCGACCAGCTGAATGTGAGTGGCCGTTATCTGGCGCAGGTTACCCGTCGCATCTCCGGCAAGACGCCGAAGGCGATTATCGATGAATACATCGTGAAGGAGATTGAGCGTGAGCTTTCTACCACCACACATACGGTGCAGGAGATAGCCAACACTTTCGGCTTTTCATCTCAGGCACATCTCACCAAGTTCTTCAAGAAGATGAGAGGGGTAACGCCTTCTGCTTTCAGGCAACTAAAGCTTGTTGATTAAAATGAGCCAAGCCAACTGAGGAAATGGATTTTGGCCAACTGAGGAAATGGAAATCGGCCAACTGAGGAAATGAAATCCAGCCAACTGAGGAAATGAAATCCAGCCAACTGAGGAAATATCGAAAAAAATAGTTCCTATCGGGTGCTTGAAAGATTAAAACAAGGCTCATTCTACTTCTTGCCTGGTAACGGCACTAAGTTGCATCTGCGTAGTGTATGAACGAAGAAAAGTTAAAATAATTAAGTTAAATTAGAAACACGGACAAATTCAATTTGTCCGGCTCTTTTGTCCGGATGCTTGTAAATGGTTAGATATTAGTAATTTATAAACTGTCGGACAATTTGTCCGGACAAATTCAATTTGTCCGTGTTATTTTTTTGCTTTGTTTTCGTCGCCATGTAGTAAAGCCTACGGTGTGACGTAATTTCAGGGTTATCTAAAGGTATCAGATCCTCTTCGCCATCCTATGTTTCTCAATCAGAAACTCATAGAGTTTGGTGTGTTAAAACTATGAGTTAGTTTTGTTAACATAAAGCTCTAAAGCAGCCAAAGTGCTGTGCCGCCAAATGATGCAATCTACTTCACACTACACGGACACTACACCACACTACACTCTGTTGGCGATTGGAATGCAGTAGCCTTTAAAAACGCCCGGAAGTGAAAAAGTGTAGTGTGGTGTAGTGTTAGTGTAGTGTCAAGACTGACACTACACGCAGGATAATGGTCTGTTATACAGTTGTTTATCTTGTGCTTAGTGTAGTGTGAAGTAGATGCCGTATTCTGCGCTTCTGAGATTCACAACATGTCTTCTTGTTGAATGAGATTCACCACAGGTCTTCTTATCGAAAAACGAGTAAGCCACAGAGCATTTTTTGCCTAGTTACGGCAGAAAATTGCCTTGGTAGAGGGCAACTTCATGCCATAACTAGGCAAGAAACGGTAGGTCGCCATCTATGTTGCTATAATCTTACTCAATCATATTCTTGAGTATCCATTTCCTGAAGAATGGGTCTTCTATTTCATATCTGTCACTTCGGATGATGTAGCCTTTCTTGCTTAAACGCAATAAGGCACTGGTCATCGTGCTGGTAGGTTGGTTCCTGTCTTGTGCAGGATTGTTGCCCTCGCAGATGCTGACCATTACATATTTGTCAGTCTTATTGAAATTCAACCATAAACGTTCGTAGTCTAAATCATGAGTTGTTATGATGTCTTCTATGGCGAGTTGGAGTACATCCTCGTTTTTGCCAGCTACCAGGTTGTTCCAAACTGCGAATGAAAGCTGTTGCGTGTAGTATGGATGGCAACTTGTAAAGACCAGTATCTCGTCTGCAATTTGAGTAGGCTGCTCTGATACATCTTTCAATCTGTCTGCAATATATGATTTGAAATCTTCGTATGGAATCTTGTTGAGTCTCATCAGCATTCCAAAATGATAGAACGGAGACTTCACACGTTCAAAGATATCTGTCATCATCGATTCCTGGCTGCCCAGAAAGATGTAATTGATGCCTGTCTGTTCCTGCATGATGGAACGGAGCTGCTTATCCATGTTTTTATCGATTTCCAGGATGCTTTGAAACTCGTCAAAGACAACAATCAGTTTGTTTTGAGGTGTAGAAACCTTCTGAATTGTATTTAAAACATCTTCTATTGCAGTTGTTCCATTGTCGGTTGATGGTTGGAATGAAACCGATAGCTCGTCTGTCATCGGGTTCATGTTGATAGAAGGAATGATGCGGAAGTTACGAAGATAGTGCTTCATCTTTTCCAGTTTGAATTGATTGAGCAGTTCCTTCAGAAGCTTTGCCGCAAAATCTTCTTTGCTGAGCACGGCTTGCATGTTGAGCCATAGGTATGGTCGTTGGGTTTGGATAACAGCCTTTTTTACGAGACTTGATTTGCCAAAACGTCGTGGTGACATAAGAACAAGGTGGTTCTCGCTCTTGAGAAACTGTACGATGTAGTCCAGTTCTTTCACTCTGTCTGTAAAGTATGGGGCATCAACCAATGAGCCAAATTTAAACGGATTTTCCATAATCGATTTTTTTCGTAACGAAACTTTTCGCAAAGATACGAAAAAATAAAGATGCTTAGAAGATAAACTCCTTTAAATTATTATTGTTTAACATCTTTCGGCAGTGAGAGGCCGTCAAGGTCGGCGATGGTGCGGGCGACCTTTAGTATGCGTGAGTATGCGCGGGCTGATAGCGAGAGGCGCTCCATGGCGTTGCTGAGGAGGCGGAATCCTGCCTCGTCAGGCTCGGCGTACTTGTGTATCATGCTCTCTGTCATCTGTGCTTTGCAGTGTATGTCCTTGAAGTCCTTGTACCGCTCCTCCTGTATGGCGCGTGCTGCTATGACACGGCGGCGTATCTCGCTGCTCGGCTCGCCCGGCTTCATCGTGGATATGTCGCTGAACGGGACGGGCTGTATCTCACACTGTATGTCTATTCGGTCTAAGAAAAGAGGGGCCGCTGATAGTCTCACTTTTTGGCTCGCTCCATGCCATCTAGCACTACGCCTACGATGATTTATCAAGGACATAGGTGAATGGCCATTGTTTATGT
>USJX01000062.1 GCA_900555035.1 uncultured Prevotella sp. | reverse complement strand
TGGTAATCGAAAAGAAGTTTGGTGCTCCTCAGATTACTAAGGATGGTGTTACCGTGGCAAAGGAAGTAGAGTTGGAGAATAAGTTTGAGAATACCGGTGCGCAGCTCGTCAAGAGCGTTGCCAGCAAGACTGGTGATGATGCCGGTGATGGTACTACAACTGCTACTATCCTGACTCAGGCTATCGTAACAGAGGGCTTGAAGAACGTAACTGCAGGTGCTAACCCAATGGACTTGAAGCGCGGTATCGACAAGGCTGTGGCTGCAGTTGTTGCCTTCATCAAGGAGCATGCTGAGCAGGTTGATGATAACTACGATAAGATTGAACAGGTGGCTACAGTTTCTGCCAACAACGATGCTGAGATTGGTAAGCTCCTGGCTGACGCTATGCGTAAGGTTTCTAAGGATGGTGTCATCACTATCGAGGAGAGCAAGAGCCGTGATACCAACATCGGTGTAGTTGAGGGTATGCAGTTTGACCGTGGTTACTTGAGCGGTTACTTCATGACAGACGCAGACAAGATGGAGTGTGTGATGGATAATCCATACATCCTTCTTTACGATAAGAAGATTTCTAACCTGAAGGAGTTCTTGCCAATCCTTCAGCCAGCTGCCGAGAGCGGTCGTCCATTGTTGGTTATCGCTGAGGACGTTGATTCAGAGGCATTGACTACATTGGTAGTTAACCGTTTGCGTGGCGGTTTGAAGATTTGTGCCGTGAAAGCTCCTGGCTTCGGCGACCGTCGCAAGGCTATGTTGGAGGATATCGCAGTATTGACTGGCGGTGTTGTTATCTCTGAGGAGAAGGGCTTGAAGTTGGAGCAGGCTACTTTGGAAATGTTGGGTTCAGCAGACAAGGTAACTGTTACCAAGGACAATACAACTATCGTTAACGGTCATGGCGAGAAGGCTAACATTCAGGATCGTGTAGCCCAGATTAAGAACGAGATTGAGAATACCAAGTCTTCTTACGACAAGGAGAAACTTCAGGAGCGTTTGGCTAAGCTCGCAGGTGGTGTAGCAGTTCTCTATGTAGGTGCCAATTCTGAGGTTGAGATGAAGGAGAAGAAGGATCGTGTTGATGATGCACTCTGCGCTACCCGTGCAGCTATTGAGGAAGGTATTGTAGCCGGTGGTGGTACTACTTATATCCGTGCTCTCGAGGCATTGAAGGATATGAAGGGTGACAACGCTGATGAGACAACAGGTATCCGCATCGTAGAGCGTGCCATCGAGGAGCCATTGCGTCAGATTGTAGCCAATGCTGGTGGCGAGGGATCTGTAGTTGTTAATAAGGTACGCGAGGGCGAGGGTGACTTCGGTTACAATGCCCGCAAGGATGTTTACGAGGATATGCGCCAGGCTGGTATCGTAGATCCTGCCAAGGTAGAGCGTGTAGCTTTGGAGAACGCTGCTTCTATTGCAGGTTTGTTCCTGACTACAGAGTGCGTATTGGTTGACAAACCAGAGCCAGTTCCAGCAGCACCAGCTGCTGCTCCAGGCATGGGTGGTATGATGTAATCTTGCAGAATACAGTAATTCGGTAGATTTGTGCAAACAAAGCATATTGTAAAGGTGCGGTTTTGCAAACTATAAATAACAAATAGGGGTGATTCTCAACGGATTATCCCTATTTTTGTGTTTAAAATGTTTATAAGCTGCAAAAAAAGGTAAAATTGTTTGGTGGTTTTATTCTTTTTTTGTACCTTTGCAATCGTAAAAAGATAACACCGACCGCGAGGTCGATAAAAATATTTTTTTTGATTTGTTTTAGTAGATTAGTTTTTAAGTAGTTTGTTTTTGAAAATCGGTTGTCGTGAGACATCCGATTTTTTTGTGTATATAGATGTGTATATATAGATGTAGTATATAATGTATATATAGATGTAGGTGACGTTAAAGGGAGTTAAGGAATCGGCCTTTAATGGTTTTCCTGCTAAAATAAATACGCTTTCTTTCCACTAAATCAGAATTTTATTGTATCTTTGCAGCATATTAGCATTTTTATAGCATGAATAATATTGATTGGAAAAAAGCTTTGGTCTTCCTGATAGTTGTAGGAGGACTGATTTATATAACAAAGGCTGAGTTGGGAATGACGAATACAAACTCGTTCTTAACTACGCTGGGTGTGCTGTTGATTCTATTTATCGGTGACAACTTTGCGCAGAAAATAGATGATGATAGAAAACGACGTAAATTGAATAAGGATGGAAAAATTGATTGATCTTTATAAGCAGTGGGCGGGCGAGGATCCTATTGATGTCATCAAGTTGGCAGGACAGGGAAGTAACCGCCAGTATTTCCGCATTATCAAGCAGGATGGTGATACCGTGATTGGTGTCATTGGTACCAGTCGTGATGAGAATCATGCCTTTATTTATCTGGCTAATCATTTCAATCTTCGTCAGTTGCCGGTGCCTAAGGTGCTGGCTGTGAGCGATGACCAGCTCTGCTATATCCAGACCGATTTGGGCGGAACTTCACTCTATGATGCCGTCAAGGGCGGACGAGAGGCAGGTGGAAGATATAACCAGAAGGAGAAGGAACTCTTGAAGAAGACCATCCGTGAGTTGCCTAACATCCAGTTGCGTGGCGCTCGTGGCTTGGAGTGGGAGAACTGCTATCCGCAGCCGGAATTTGATGTGGATGGTGTGCTCTTTGACCTCAACTACTTCAAGTACTGTTTCCTGAAGCCTACTGACCTGGATTTCCATGAGTTGAAACTGGAGGCAAACTTCCGTCTGTTTGCGAAGGACCTGACATCAGAAAAGATGGATTGTTTCCTCTATCGTGATTTCCAGGCACGCAATGTGATGCTCGATGCTGAGGGTAATCCGTACTTCATCGATTTCCAGGGAGGCAGAAAGGGACCGTTCTATTACGACCTGGCTTCTTTCCTCTGGCAGGCATCGGCTAAGTATCCGTTCAAGTTGCGCAGAGAGTTGGTGTGGGAGTACTATCAGTCGTTGAAAAACTATACCGAGGTGCCATCTATCCGCCATTTCGTAAACCGTCTGAGTCTGTTTGTGCTCTTCCGCACCTTGCAGGTGTTGGGTGCCTACGGATTCCGTGGTTATTTTGAGCGCAAGAAGCATTTCCTGGAGAGTATTCCGGCAGCGATTCAGAATCTCCGTGATCTGCTGAAGATGGGCGACAAGGTGTTCCCTTATCCTTATATGATGGATATGCTCCGCCGGCTGACCGAGTTGCCGCAGTTCAAGCGCATCGAGAGTGCTGCCATCACCCGTGCCGATGGTTATAAGATTACGGACAACAATATCTATCGTGCACATCCGCAGGATGGACCAGCCACTTTCTCTAAGTATGATGGCAAGGGACCATTGGTGGTGCGTGTATATAGTTTCTCCTTTAAGAAGGGAATCCCGGAGGATCCGTCTGGAAACGGAGGTGGCTATGTATTTGATTGCAGAAGCACCCATAATCCGGGAAGATATGAGCCTTACAAGAAGTTGACCGGTTTGGATGAGCCTGTTATCCGCTTCCTGGAGGATGATGGAGAGATATTGCAGTTCCTGGAGCATGTCTATGCATTGGCAGATCATCATGTGAACCGATATATCCAGCGTGGTTTTACCTCGCTGATGTTCTGTTTCGGTTGCACCGGCGGTCAGCATCGCAGTGTCTATTCAGCCCAGCATCTGGCAGAGCACATTCACGAAAAGTTTGGCGTGGAAGTGCGAATTTGCCATCGTGAGCAAGAGATTGAGCAGGTTTTGCCTGCAAAACAGTAATATTTAGCGTGCAAATTTGGCTATCTCGCAAAAAGTTAGTAAATTTGCACGCACATTTTAAAATAGCTATTTAGCAATGATGCAAGCAATGATATTCGCAGCAGGTTTGGGCACTCGCCTTAAGCCACTTACCGACCGCATTCCGAAGGCTCTGGTAAGTGTCGGAGGAGAACCTTTGCTCAAACGTGTCATCTTTCAGTTGAAGGATGCAGGTTTCACTCGCATTGTAGTGAACGTGCATCATTTCTCCCAGCAAATCATCGACTATCTTCGAGAGAACGATAACTTCGGCATGGACATCCGCATCAGCGACGAAAGCGACAAGCTTCTCGAAACGGGTGGAGGAATCAGGAAGGCATGGCCGCTCTTTGAATCTTCGGAGCCTATCCTCATCCACAATGTTGATATATTAAGTAATGTGGACCTGAGGAAGTTCTACCAGATGGAGAGCCAGGATATGATAGCTGCCCGACTGATGGTGAGCGAGCGCAAGACCAAGCGTTATCTCCTCTTCGATGACAGCATGCGACTGGTGGGATGGACGAATATTGAGACGGGCGAGGTGAAGAGTCCTTATCCGAACCTCAATCCCAAAGATTATAAGATGTATGCTTTCTCGGGTATTCACATGGTAGCCCCATCGCTCTTCCCGCTGATGGAGGAGGAACCGGATAAGTTTCCAATCATGGATTTCTATCTGAAGCATTGCGACAGGGTTCGTATTGAGGGATATGTGAAGAACGACCTCAAGCTGATGGATGTGGGAAAGCAGGAGACGCTGAAAGAGGCGGAAGCATTCCTAAAATCGTTAGTTAATAGTTTATAGTTAATAGCGGCTATGCCGTATAGCAAGATTGCTATAAACTATAAACTATAAATTGTAAACTATAAATTAAAATTAGATATTATGCAACAGAAGATTATTATTTTGGATTTCGGTTCACAGACCACACAGCTGATTGGCCGTCGTGTGCGTGAGCTCGATACCTTCTGCGAGATTATGCCTTACAACAAGTTTCCTAAGGACGACCCATCTGTCATTGGTGTCATTCTGAGCGGTAGCCCATACTCCGTTCATGATCCGGAAGCTTTCAAGGTAGATTTGAGCCAGTTCATCGGTCGTATTCCTGTGCTCGGCATCTGCTATGGTGCTCAGTACCTCTCTTATGCCCAGGGCGGAAAGGTAGAGGCTGCTGACAGCCGTGAGTATGGTCGTGCCAACTTGGAACACTTCGATGTAGAGAATCCTTTGTTCAAGGGCTTTGTTGAAAACTCGCAGGTATGGATGAGCCATGGTGATACCATCACTGCCATCCCTGAGGATTATAAGTGCATCGCTTCTACTGCCAATGTGAAGTATGCTGCATACGCATCAACCAAGCAGCCTGTTTGGGCGGTTCAGTTCCACCCAGAGGTGTTCCACTCTTTGCAGGGTACACAGTTGCTGAAGAACTTCGTAGTTGATATCTGCGGTAGCAAGCAGGATTGGAGTGCTGACTCTTTCGTTGAGACTACTGTGGCTGAGTTGAAGGCACAGTTGGGTGATGATAAGGTCATCCTCGGTCTTTCTGGTGGTGTTGATTCCAGCGTAGCAGCTGTTCTCCTGAACAAGGCTATCGGCAAGAACCTTACCTGTATCTTCGTAGATCATGGTATGCTCAGAAAGAATGAGTTCCGTGATGTGATGGAGGATTACAAGTGTTTGGGTCTGAATGTTATCGGTGTTGATGCATCAGAGAAGTTCTTCACTGATTTGGCTGGTGTTACAGATCCAGAAAAGAAGCGTAAGATTATCGGCCGCGACTTCGTTGAGGTTTTCAATGCTGAGGCTAAGAAGCAGACTGGTGCCAAGTGGTTGGCTCAGGGTACTATCTATCCAGACCGTATCGAGAGCTTGAATATCACCGGTAAGGTAATCAAGAGCCATCACAACGTAGGTGGTCTTCCTAAGGAGATGAACCTTCAGTTGTGCGAGCCATTGAAGTGGTTGTTCAAGGACGAGGTTCGTCGTGTAGGTCGTTCTATGGGTATGCCAGAGCATCTGATTACCCGTCATCCATTCCCTGGTCCTGGTTTGGCTGTTCGTATCTTGGGTGATATTACTCCAGAGAAGGTACGTATCCTTCAGGATGCTGATGATATCTATATCCGTGGCTTGCGTGAGTATAAGGTGAAGTTGAGTGGTGAGGAAGCTCGCCGCGTCCTGGCTGCCGGTGTTCCTGCTGACATGCAGAATGGTGAGATTGAGGTATCTCTCTACGATCAGATCTGGCAGGCTGGTACCGTATTGCTTTCTACTGTCCGTTCAGTAGGTGTGATGGGTGATGAGCGTACATACGAGCATCCTGTTGCATTGCGTGCCGTAACCAGTACAGATGCGATGACAGCCGACTGGGCACATCTCCCATACGACTTCATGGCTAAGGTAAGTAATGAGATCATCAACAAGGTGAAGGGTGTCAACCGTGTTTGCTATGACATCTCTTCAAAACCACCTTCGACAATCGAGTGGGAATAGTCGGAATACCGATAAACAACCACTCAAATAAAGATGAATTAATTTAAACTCAATAAGTTAGGGGATTTGTTGACGTAAATCGCTGATTGTCAACAAATCCCCTTTCTTGTACATTTTTTACACTCAACACTTGGCTGTTTCCTATGCGTATGAATCAATTTATTACTTTGATTCTATGCGCTTCGTTTCTTGTTCAAACAGCGTTATCAAGTCCTTTTCAACCTTTGAAAAGGTTGCATCCATATCCATTTCTCCTGCATCATCAAAGTGTTTGGTAACAGACAATCCTTTATAAGGTTCTGTCATTGTAACTTTGAAAGTATCAGAAGAAAGCATTTCACAAATGCCTTCCAAATGAATTTCTTTGCCTGCGATTACAGGATTAATATCGATATCAAAACGGTACATATTGCTTGCTTATTAGAACAATCCCCACTCGGCAAAACGCTCAAATCCACCAATTTGTTTGATGTATTGGCGAGCAATTTCTACAATCTCAGAATATGGCTTCCCATCAATCTCTGTGTCACCTATAGCACAGAATAGCTCCACAGGTTTACCTGTTTCTTGTGCTTTAAGGAACGCATAGATGTTGACAGAAACATCTGCCTTTGAAAGGTCCTTGCCTTGCACTCCTCCGCCCGAAACGGATTGAGCCATATCCGAGCCAAGTTTGCGATTCGTTGCTCCTGCATCAACATCGGTACCTCCAGTCCAATCGCCGAGCGGATTTATAACGGCATTTGGATAGAGTTTCTTCAAATCCTCTGTATTAGCATTGCTCTGACATATTATCAGCTTGTCATTGCCTAATACATACTTACCATCTGAAGGATAACGCTCATAGATGTCATGGGCAATCTTGCTGAGTTCTTTCTCCTCGTCAGTCAATGGAATGCCCTTGAAAATACCATTGTCGCCACAACGGATAGCTCCGTCTTGGTTGCTTGCAAGGATAGGGTCTTGTGCTACCATTACGGGAGATACTTTCAAGTCTCTACGCTTAGTAATACGGCTAACAATAGCTTCAGCCTCAGCGTCTGAAATGTTCACACTACTCTCAATAATGAGATTTGCAACACCATGTCCGAGCAATACCTCTACAGCAATTTTCGGATTCTCTACCTTTGAGTACGCAAGGTCTACAAGAGCTCCTGCGATACGGTCTGCCACCTTATCCGGATGGCTTGGATTTACTTTTTCAATCATTGTTCTTACTTTTAAATGTTATTCTTTTTATTCATGTAACTTTCTATCGTATCGTAACTTATACCCTCTGAGAGGTATTTGTTAACTAACTCATACTTTTGGGTGCTTACCCTAAACTCCAACTCTCTTGTTTGCTTATTCAGCGGTGTTAATGTGCGCTGATAAGTAATGTTATCCATGCGACCGCTTTTCAGTTCTGCCTTCAATGCTTGCTTACGCATCTTGATAGAGTTGATTTGAGCCTCACACTCCTCTCTGAAGGATTGAAAAGTTGAAAAAGCCTCACTAATCTCAGCATCCTTGTACTTCATATAGGTATCTGTATACATAGAGTACCATTTTTCTGATTCTTTGGTTAGTCGCTCTACTTTCTTTTTCAATTCGTTTATCTCAGATTGCATAAAGCGTTCATTGATTTCTGCTGAATAGTCCCATCTTTCACCATCTTCAGCATGTAAGATTTCGAGCACCTGTTCAAGTGTGTAGGCTTGATACATGTGCTTTGCTTCGTCATAGCGTGTATTGATAGCAGCGAATGGTCGCCAATGGCTTATAAATGAAGAAACTTGTACCGATTCTGTCCTGCCATCCTCGTAAACCTCGGCACAGTGGTTCGCACCGCTTAACGGACTGCCTGCCAAGTGAAATACAAGGCTTCTTCGGTTCTCTTTATCTACTCGTAAAGCCATAGAACATTCATTCCACCATTCCAAGTATATGCCCAATGTTGGAGCATTGAATCCCGAAGTACCTGTGTAGGCGAGTCCGTTTTGTACAGCTACAGGAGCAAGAAACATTCTACTGTCACGCATGATGCGCTCTTGATGCGCCAAAAGGTAGAAAGCGTTATCCGTGAAGAGCTTCTTCTGTCGTTCAAATTCTTCTGATGTTCGTGTTTGTGGCTTACAAGGCTTGTTGCCTAAACTCAAATATGTACCTGTTGCATCCAATTTCATCTTATCGGGTACAAAGTCGTCTTGATTTGATTCTTTTGGGAAACATTCAAGTACAGCACCATTCATTAAGGTGATGCTGTTTTGTGGCTGTTCTGTGCTATTATGTATCATGTTTCAATATATTTAATGTATGAATGAAATGCGTTTGCCTAAAATGTGAATATCCTTCGACTCCAAAAGAGCATAGTCAATTGGTGGTTCAATACTTTGCGTAAGGCAATCACGGCATATCATCAGAATCTTACCGAGGTTGTTCTCACCTACGAATTCTCCGATACCATTCACTTTACAAGTTTCACTATTAACCAAACGTTGTAATGCTGCCTTGGATATCTTTGGGTTATCAGTCTTGGCTTGCTTCATGACTATTCGCTTTACTTCTGCTTTGCGCCTTGCCAACTCTAAGTTGCTACACCCCCAAATTCCCTTAGTTTCACAACGTTGTTTGGTTGTGTCCTCTATGATGATAGCATCTTGTGGTATTTGTGAAAGCAAGGTGGCAAACTCTGCATTACCCTTGCATTTCATCCAAACGACAAACAGCATCCAATGTAGACGGAAATCGGCAAAATCTTGGCGGATAAAGTTCTTATACTTGGTCTTTACAAAAAGTTTGGATGCGAATCCACTTGTCTGATTGCGCATTTGTTCTTGAATTGTTTGATGTAGTGGGGATTTTTCAGAAAATTCGCCACATAGATACAACATTTCACTATCGTTCCATGTGAAACCTCTAAATTGAAAAGGATAGCCTTTTGCCATATTGGTAAAACGAACATTAATCCCATCAACAATGTCCGAAGCCTTTGAAAATGATATGCAATGGACCTGTGTGGCATCATAGCGTTCCACACGTCCAAGGTTATTGATAAGATTGCTGACTGAGCGACTTGAATCGCACAAGATTGAATATAATTCTTTCATAATCAGAAGTTTATTAGTGTTAAACTAATCGCATCCTTTTTACCACCGTGTTTCTGTTATCGGTTGGTGCTGAATCTAATCAGTCTCTTGATGCTTAAAAATGAATTGCTATGTCATGTTGTAAAGACACGTCCTTTTGATTCATCTTGTTTGTTGATGAATCGAGATAAATGCTTCTAAACTTGATTTGATTTTACCATAAAAGATTTTATTTAAAAGTTAGACTTTTCATGTCGTTGCTCCACCGTGGCTTCTTGTGCTCGGTTGGCTTCACCTCAAAAGGCTACTCTTGACATTTTCAGCTGCAAAGTTAATATATTGTTTTGGAAAAGACGAATATTTTAAGATAATATTTGTTAATAAATGGTTGTGGGCAGCTATTTGCAAAACAGCTACCCATAGAAAATAATACGATGATAGGCATATTCTCTGCCGATGACCTACGGTATAGCTACCCCTAATTGGATTATCTCGGATTTTACAATTACCACCTTTTTCTTGGCGCGGCTAATCATCACGTTGAGTCGATTTCGATTCAGTAGAAAGTTCATATTTTGTCTATAAAATTCATCGTCTGTCACGCTAAAGCTGAGGATGACTAGATCTACGTCCTGCCCTTGAAGTCGTTCGACGGTATCAACGAGAGGTATGTCTGAATTCAATTTAGACCGGAGGGAAGTTCTTATCGCTAAGACTTGTCTTCTAAAAGGAGTTACGACCGCTATATCTTTTGCATCTATACCCAAGGATAGAGCGTGTTCGACAAGATTGGCAATGAAGTCTGCTTCCTCTGGATTTGAATCTTCCCAGGTATGAGTGGTAGAAACATCTATTGTCTCGATAGATGAGCCTGAGGATAGTAACTTTTTGATACGCTGATCGAGGTGCGGTCCTTGGATTTGCAAACTGCGATTTTTGGAAAAATCAGAAGCAATGATTTTCTCACCAAAAGGCTCGTAAAAGTTGCTGCTGACACATTGCGTAATATCCTCATTCATGCGATAGGTGACACGGAGTTTGCCTTCGAAGGAGGGGTATAGATGTATGATGTGTGAAAAGATGGATACCGACAACTCGTCACTTTGTTGCTTTTCGTGGAAGATAGGCGGCATCTGCTTGTCATCACCGAAAAAGACGATGCTGCTAGCACCAAACACACCTAGTACGCTTGCCTCAGCCAAAGTCAGTTGGCTCGCTTCATCGACAAAGATGATTGACGGGCGGAAGCTAGTATGCAATAAGCCTAGGTTGATGATGGCACTCTGTAGGGTCATGCCCACAACATCGGCATTTCGTCCTCTGTAAGCTGGTCGCTTTTTATAGGCGGCTTGATACTTGGAGTATTTCTCATAAATACAAATAGATTTGTCCACATTATCTGACTTCAATTTGGATCCAATCTTAGATATGGGGGCTTTGGCACACATTTTACGTATCTTGTTCAGTGCATTGTTGACAGCGTGGTGAGTTTTGGCGATCACGACGACATTTTTTCTCCTTTTGGCAAACGTTCGTGCCAAAACTCCAAGAACATCGGTCTTGCCAGTACCCGGAGGTCCTTGAACACAATAAACAGACGGACATTGAAGTACCGCTTTACAAATCTCCTGCTGCTCGTGGTTGAGGCGGGCGTAGAAGGAGTCAGAAGTTGGAACATCCAATGTCGTGAAACCTTCTTCGTCTGGCTCTTCGATATTTGCCAATAGTTTCAAGAAATATGCGCCGGGTAATCCAGACGCTATACCCTCAAGTAGATTGATGAGTGGGTCTAGCATCACTACGTTATTGACTGATATGCGGTAAGAGAGGGAGAGTGATAGTACGCCATCATATTGGATGGTCATTGACTCTAGTTTATTCTCAATGACTGAGACAATTAACTTTTGACCGTCGGATGACTCTAGAGTCACTTCGTCGCCTGGTCGCACCTTTGTACAGTTGACTTTGAATCCCAGCAGATATTCGTTGTCTTCATGACGGAGCACAGTGGCATCAACGATGAGAAGACCGTTGTCGATCTTCTCATCGTCTGTCAACTGGCTGCTTGCGTCAATGTCCTCTTGCAGAAACTGCTTCTGTTCCTTGAGATATGTCAGCAAGTGGTCGCGCATTTCTTCCAACTTAGAATATTTCGTCATATTAGTAGTTCATGAACCGTTTGAAATAGTTTGATACTTTGGGGTCGCAGCTATACATGTAGCATCCCTTACGACCTCTTGTCAGCAGCACCTTGTAGATGTTGCGAATCAGTCGGTCGCCATTCTCATCTTTCTCTGTGAGGTTACGTTCCTTATTCAACTTCGGCAAGCAAACCAAGGCATCTTTTTTAGCATCGTACTTGATATCTGGACCTAGGATAACACCAACATAGTCGAACTCGAATCCCTGTGCCGAGTAGATGCATCCCACTTGGTTGATGCCTTGCGGATCTTTCGCCCAAAAGTCTGCGCTTCGAGCGTATTGGGATTTAAACTCCTTGGAAGGTTTAGCCTTCGTTTCCCAAGGCATGCTCCAGTCGCCTATCTGAATCTCTTTTTTGAGGTCACCATTTTCATCTGCCTTGCTCGACCAATCCCAACACCAGCCTGCCACAATACGAGCCGTAGTCTTAGGTTCTTTCTCTTGGTCGTTAAGCTTGCGGATTTCCTGTTCCAGTTCCTGAGGGGATTGGAAAATCTTAAAGTCGAAATCCTCTTTATCCAGTTTGAATTGCTTCTCGTTGGGTACTTCTTTATAGAGTACGTTGTCCACCCAAGTTACAAAACGGTCAGCTCCCACACATCTGAATTGTGTCGTAAGCTCATGCGTATAGACATTGAGGTTTGGCAAAGGATCCTTTGTGAGATACTTGAGGCCTTTTATTCGATCAATATTACGCTCTTCAGTTGCAATATTGCGCTCAATCTTTGCCATTTCTGCATCAGAATGATCACCATCCAAAGCTTGGCGATAGGCTTCTAGCTTTTTCTCGGCGTTAGGCTTTGTCTTATTAGAGTACTCTGCTTTAAATTCTTCAATCTGCTTAATGTACTCACCTTGATAGTTCTCTGCAATTTTCTTGATTGCCTCGGAGTAACCAATCTCTTGATTCTTGACGGCTTGATGGTCATCAATGAAGAACACTGTCACCTTAGAGCAGTAGATGAGCGAGAGGGCTTGATTGAGTGGGCAATACACAGATTCCACTCCACACTTTTTCTTAAGCGATCCATCTGTTTGGTCGTTAGACTTTTCCTGAACACGATGTGCTTCATCGACAAGCAGGACATCTATTTGACTTTCTTTATAGCAAGCAGGGCGGAATTGGTAAGTCTTCTGTATCAAATCTTCTACTCCGCCAGTATGCTTCTTTCGGTTGCCGTTACTGCAATGGAGTGCCTCAGAAAGTTGCTTGGTGAGGGCTGTAGAACGAGTTGCATAATAAGCGTTACACTCCTTGCCATTCTGCATAGCTTCTTTGTAAAGCTCAGAAAGAATCTTCAGTGCGATGACCGTCTTTCCTGTGCCTGGACCACCTTTTACTATGAAGACGCTCTTGTCATTACTGTCAAGAGTCTTCTTCAAAACATTCCAAAACGTCTTGTATGCGTCGTCCTGATCGCCGAGCAACACGAACGTGTTGTCATTTGGATCAATCATCATGTTGGCGGCAGCTTCAATCAAGGCCTTAGTTGGCTTAAGGTCTGTGCCCGCCAAGCTCTTCGCAATGCCTTCACCCTGTCCGTTGCAGAGCAGATTGTGCAGATTCTGGCTCAGTTCTGCCGTCATATCTTTAGAGTAAAGTGGACATCTCTCACGGAGTTCGGCAAACATATCATCGAACAAACCTTCCTTGCCTTTGCTCTCATAGTTGTAGCAATAAGCCAAGCTTGTCAACTCGTACTCCTCTTGGTCGAAGAGGTTGACAAAGTTGCGGAAGTGAATCTCGTATCTCTCTGCCTGCTCTGATGGGTGATCGACAATCTTGTCACTTCCACCAACGAAAACATTTACCCAGCGTTTTCCATAAGCAGAGAAAACTTCCACTTGATTACCCCACTGCTTTAGCTCAATCAGGATGACATTCTTTTTCCCATCCTTACCTGTGCCAAACAAAACGCAATCCACACGACCACCCACGGGTGCTGCATATTCGAAGGAAACATACACGTCGTCAGGATTTGGCAAATTGGCATCGCTCAATAATTTAGAGATGACTTTGGCGTTCTCTTCCCACGATTTTGTCTCGCTGTTGTACGTATCCAATAGGAACTTTCCACCCAATAGCATTTTTTCAATGTATTGGCCACGTTCAACATCCTTTTGAAACTCTGAAACTGTTGCCGTGTAATAGGCTTGTCTTAATTCTTTAGTTTTCATTTTCCTGTTGATATTTAGTTACACAATATACGAATAGTGTTTACCATGTTTGATGGTGAACATAAATACCTCTAAACTTGATTTGATTTTCTTGCCATAAAAGATTTTATTTAAAAGTTACTATACTTTTCATGTCGTAGCTCCACCGTGGCTTCTTATGCTCGGTTGGCTTCACCTTGTTCACAAGGCTACTCTTGACATTTTCGATTGCAAAATTAATATGTTTGTTGGAGAAAGACGAAAAAACAGTGCTAAGAATGGTTAATGAAATATTGTTTAGAATTTGATTAAATAAAATGTGTAATTGTTTTTTTTCTTGCATAACAAAAAGAGGCTGCCAGAAGCAGCCTCAATTTTATCTCTTTCGTTTAGGCTTTATAAGTTAGGGACGTTGGCGTTCCTGATTTCGCTTCTGTATGTTTCCGAATGAATTTCTCTTTTGTTGTGGTCCTTTACGCCAATTTTGTTCCTGCTTATTCCCGAATCTATTTTGTCTGTATCTAAGTGATTCACTCCGATTTCTCGTTGCCTCACGATTCGGATAAGTTCTATAGACTGATTGAGGTTCGTTAGCTTCGTTTCCTACATCAAACAGCGTGATCTACCAACATATCAGCTACATCTAGCAATAAGATTGTTATCACTCCTTATTGAGATAGCCATTACTGTAAGGAGTAATGATGATTGCTCCTCATTATAATAGTTCTCATACCTAAGGATAAAAGTATTTATCCCTAGATAAAAGTTCCGTTCAACGACGTTGAACCGACATTCAGCGACGTTGAATGCAGGTTCAGCGACGTTGAACGTACATTCAACGTCGCTGAACGAAACTTTCTATTAGGCAAAAGTCCATTTTTTCCTAATAACAACCAAGATTTTTCCTAAGATTAACACAAAATTAATACTTGAAGGAGTGAGAATGGAGATAAGAGGAGTGAGAAAGGAGATAAAAGGATGGAAGAAAAGAGATGTCAGTATGGACGAGCCGTTTGCCGGCATTTTGATGAAGAAACGGAACTCTATACCCTAGCCATTTCTAACAAGGAAATAAGAGTTGAACAGCAAAGCAGCAAAAGTATTTAAAACTACGTGCATTTACACCTTATTATATAAATATATAGGGGCTGCTCTATTATATATATAAGCTGCTCTTGGAGAAAAAATAAAAGAAAAGATTCCTATCCATTTAACCTTTTGACATTTATGCAGTCTAACTTATAAAATGAGAACAATGAATAGTACTGATCAGGAAATCATAGAGAAGATGCAATCGAATCCCAACGTGGGGATGAAATTGCTGATGGATACATATCAGGAAAGGCTTTACTGGCATATCCGGCGTCTGGTGGTGTCGCATGATGACGCACAGGATTTGCTGCAGGAAACGTTTCTGAAAGTGTATCGCTCGTTCTCAAGTTTCAAAGGCAACAGTTCGTTGTTCTCCTGGCTCTATCGGGTGGCAACCAATGTTACGCTGAGTAGTCTTCGGGTACAGAAGCTGGAATCTTGTCCTTTGGATGGAGTTCGAGGTGTGGAGTCTGACCTCTATTTCGAGTTTGGTGATGAGGAGACCGTGGCTTTGCAGAAAGCCATCCATTCTCTGCCACCCAAGCAGCAAGCGGTTTTCAATATGCGTTATTACGATGAGATGAGCTTCAGGGAAATAGCAGATGCCAATGAAACAACGGAAAGTTCTGCCAAGGCCAACTATCATTTTGCCAAAGCCAAGATTATAGAGCAGATGAAGCGATTCGTGACGCAATAGAATGAGAGTCGGGATATGAAAGATTTCTCATTCTGTGAAAATACAATTTGAACATTAAAAAGAACATTTAAAAGAAGACAGATATGGATAGAGAATACAACTTTGATAGAGTAGGCAAGAAGATGCCTTTTACCATGCCGGAAGATTTCTTCGGCAAGGTGCAGGCGAATGTACTAGCCCAAGTGGCGTTGGAGGAGCAGAAAAAGAAGAAGCATCCTCGCAAGGCGATGATGAGGCGAATCTGGCTGGCTGCGGCAAGTGTTGCGGCTTCCGTTTCCATGCTACTCTTGATAGGTAATGCTGTTGGGGACAATGATTCTTCTCAGGAGGTGAAGCCAGTGGCAAGTATGGCTCCTGTGGATAAGGCGTACGACCAGTTGAGTGCGGAAGAACAGCAGGAAGTGTATGCCACCTATGCCAACGATGTGCTCCTCGGCATGGAGTAACATCGTGCAGAAAGGCTTGAAGAAAAAGATTGATGCTAAAATTATAAAGGTATGATAAAGAAGTTGAAGTATATGATGGTAGCATGCTTCCTCATGGTGGCTACTGCCTGTATGGCGCTGGTGCAGCAGAACCCCGCCGATGGCGAACAGCCTAGAGACGGAAAGCGACCACGCCCTAACATGGAGCAATTCGTGAAGTCGCAGGCTACCCGCATTGCCCAATCGTTGAACCTGGATGGTGAGAAGAGTAAGAGGTTTATCCAGACATTCTACAATTGCCGCAAGGAGATGGCGGCAACGATGAAAGGTCGTCCGCATAAAAAAAGATCAGAGATGACCGATGCGGAAGTAGATAAGGCTATCAAGGCAGATTTCAAGCACGGCAGAAAGATGCTCGATATCCGCGAGAAGTATTATTATGCTTATTCGAAGTTCCTCACACCAAAGCAGATTCAGCGGGTATACGACCTGGAACGCCAGGATATGCAGCATTTTGCCAAGCGATGGCATCAGAAAAAAGATGGAAACGGAGGACGGCAGGGCAGATAAAGTATGAACGCCGTGGATAAAATGCAAAATATAGTAAGTCGCCCTGAAAAGGTAAAGGCATCTCGTGTCAATTTGATGCTTTAGCCTTTTCAGGGCGACTTGTTTCATCTTCTTATATCTGCTTGTCTTCTTATATCTTCTTATGTTTCCTAGTTTTCTTATGCCTTCTTGTCTTTCAGCAAGTCGCGGATCTCCATCAGGAGTTTCTCCTCATTGCTAGGTTCCGGAGCCTTAGGCGTCTCGGCAGGCTTGGTCTCCTCTTCCTTCTTCTTTGTGGTAAGCTTGTTCACCACTTTTATCAGCATGAAAACGCAGAATGCCACGATGAGGAAGTCGAGGGTGGTTTGGATGAAGTTGCCATAATTAATGGTAGCAGCTTCTAGCTTCTCGCCACCTATTACTTCTACCGTTGGAAGTGTGAATTTCAAATCAGAGAAGTTCACACCACCGATGAGCCAACCGATAGGCGGCATGATGATGTCATTTACTATGGAACTTACAATTTTGCCGAATGCTCCACCAATGATGACACCGACAGCCATGTCGAGCACGTTTCCTCGCATGGCAAACTGCTTGAATTCATTTAAAAATTTGCCCATGATCTCAATTGTTTTTATAATTAAAACTTCTTTTTTGCAATATGGAGTTAGCACTATGTCATAATAAGTGTAAAAAATGAGGCGATATTATAGTATTACCATCCTTTTTTAACTTATTTAATACTCGTTCCGGTTGCAAAGTTAGAAAATTTTTTGTAACTTTGCGCTCGAAAAGAAGAAAAAATGCTTGATAGGGATGAAAAAAGGTGTTATCAGCTCCTTCGGATTCACTTGATGGCTTTCTTTGAAATAAAATAGTAATATTTTTAAACCATTAATTTAAATATTAAGAACAATGATTAAGATTGGTATTAACGGATTTGGCCGTATCGGTCGTTTCGTA
>USJX01000061.1 GCA_900555035.1 uncultured Prevotella sp. | reverse complement strand
GCCACCGCGAAATCACTGATGTTGTAGTTCAGCTTTTCAGGTTCCATAAAACAAAAAATATGAAGAGAATAGCAATGGTATTAGTCAGCATCTTGATGCTGATGATGAAGGTAAGTACAGCGTCGGCTGATACGAATGTAAATGTATCCTCTACTGATGATTTCGATTGGACTCCAGTGATGGAAGCGATTATCCAGGTAGAGAGTGAGGGTAACCCCAAAGCAAAGAGTGGAAGTTCTGTTGGTGTTATGCAGATTACTCCTATCTTAGTGGCAGAGTGTAATGACATTTTGAAGAGACGCAAGAGCAAGAAGCGTTTCACTTTGGCTGATAGATTCAGCATTGCGAAGTCTAAGGAGATGTTTCTCCTGATTCAGTCTGTCCACAATCCTCTTAATAGCATTGAGCAGGCGATTCGTTCCTGGAATGGTGGTAATCACTACAGTGTGAAGAGAACACAGCGCTATTTTGAGAAAGTCATGAATCTTTTGAAAAAGTAATTGATTTTTGATATCTCCGATCTATCCTGCAAAGGATGGATCGGATTTTTGTTTCCTCGTATTTTTCTCTTTAATCAGTAATTTCTCAGTTTTACTCCTCTTTTGGGGCATATTTCTTCCTTAAGTGTTAAAATATAGTTAAAATAATAACTTTTTGCTATAAATATTTGGTTGTTATCAAAAAATGTTGTACCTTTGCACTCGCAATTCAGAAATGAGTTGATAATATCGCGGTGTGGAGCAGTTGGTAGCTCGCCAGGCTCATAACCTGGAGGTCGCATGTTCGAGTCCTGCCGCCGCAACTACTAAGAGGAAGTGATTACATCACTTCCTTTTTTGTTTTTATACACTTTCGTTTTCGATTTCCATCGTTTTTCGCTCTTTTTACCCCGATTTTCATCAGATATTCATTTGATTTTCACCAGATTCTATTTTTTAACACTAAATATTTGCGTATATCGAATAAAACTACTAATTTTGCATAATAATATTTTATTGTGCAATCGTTTAATTAAAGGAAAGGCTTCGTTATGTCAGTATCCAAAACAAGACAAAAACTGGTTGATGTCGCACGACAACTCTTTGCCAAGAATGGTATAGCAAATACAACTATGAATGATATTGCTGTAGCTTCGGGAAAGGGGCGACGTACGCTCTATACTTATTTCAGTAGAAAAGAAGATGTCTATTATGCAGTGATAGAATCAGAGTTGGAACGCCTTTCAGATAGGTTGGATGAGGTGGCCAACTGCAAGATGCGTCCGCAGGACAAGATCATCGAACTCATCTATACCCATCTCCGCATGATTAAGGAGACTGTGGTGCGTAATGGTAATTTGCGCGCTGAGTTTTTCCGCAACATCTGGATGGTGGAGAAGGTGAGAAAGAACTTTGATGAGGATGAAATCGAAATCCTCCGTCGTATCTATGGCGAGGGCAAGGATGCCGGTGAGTTTGACATCGACAATGTTGACCTGGTGGCCGACATCACCCACTATTGTATCAAGGGCCTGGAAGTTCCTTTCATCTATGGCCGTCTGGGACATGGTATGAATGTGGAGGCAAGCAAGCCATTGGTAGCCAAGGTGGTTTATGGCGCTTTGGGTAAATCGGGCTTGAAATTGTAATCATTCAGGTGATTCTTTGGATAGTTCAGGTGATTCGTAAGATAGTTAAATAGATAATTAATTTAATAAATACAAAAGAAATGGGATTATTAACAGGTAAGACAGCCCTTGTAACAGGTGCTGCACGCGGCATCGGTAAGGCTGTCGCTATGAAATTTGCTTCTGAGGGTGCTAACATCGCATTCACAGACCTTGTGCTCAATGATGATATGGCTGCTGGCTTGGAGGCTACCCGCAAGGAGATTGAGGCTCTCGGCGTAACATGCCGTGCATACGCTGGTAACGCTGCTGACTTCGAGGAGACTGAGAAGACTGTGAAGCAGATTCATGCTGATTTCGGTTCTATCGATATTCTCGTTAACAACGCTGGTATCACCAAGGATGGCTTGATGCTCCGTATGTCAGAGGCTCAGTGGGATGCTGTATTGAACGTAAACTTGAAGTCTGCTTTCAACTTTATCCACGCTTGCTCTCCTATCATGCTCCGTCAGCGCAGTGGTTCTATCATCAACATGGCTTCTGTGGTAGGTGTTCACGGTAACGCTGGTCAGTGCAACTATGCTGCTTCTAAGGCTGGTATGATTGCTTTGGCTAAGTCTATCGCTCAGGAGTTGGGTCCTAAGGGTGTTCGCGCCAACGCTGTAGCTCCTGGCTTCATCGAGACAGCCATGACAGCTCAGTTGCCAGAGGAAATCCGCAAGGACTGGATGAAGAAGATTCCTTTGCGCCGTGGTGGTCAGACTGAGGATATCGCTAACGTTTGTCTCTTCCTCGCTTCTGATATGTCTAGCTACGTAAGTGGTCAGGTGATCCAGATCGATGGTGGTATGAACATGTAATCTATTGGCATCTGTTTTAATAACAACATGCAGGTAGTTTACGAAGACAACCATATAATTATCGTCTCTAAGAGAAGTGGTGAAATCGTGCAGGGCGACAAGACCGGCGATGAGCCTCTCTCAGAGACGGTAAAACAGTATATCAAGGAGAAATACCAGAAACCGGGAAATGTATTCCTGGGTGTGGTTCATCGACTTGACCGTCCGGTGTCGGGACTCGTGGTGTTTGCCAAGACTTCGAAGGCACTGAGCCGCCTGAACAACATGTTCAGGGATGGCGAGGTTCACAAGACCTATTGGGCGATTGTGAAGAATATGCCGAAGGAGACCGAGGCGACATTGACCCATTGGATTGTAAGAAACGAGAAGCAGAACAAGAGCTACGCTTACGACCATGAGGTGAAGAATTCGAAGAAGGCGATATTGAAGTATAAGGTGATAGGACATACCGATCATTATACACTTCTGGAAGTGAACCTGATGACGGGAAGACATCATCAGATCAGGTGCCAGCTGGCAAAGATGGGCTGCCCAATCAAGGGCGACCTGAAATACGGTTCCCCTCGCAGCAATGCCGACGGCAGTATCTCGCTTCTTTCGCACAGGGTAGAGTTTGTGCATCCCGTATCGAAGGAAACCATCGTGGTGGAGGCTCCTCTGCCAGATGATAACTTATGGAGAGCTATCGCCCCTTGATGAAAATCGGGGGAGTTAGTCTCTCATGATTTCACAGAGATGATGATTCCCGGGGAATTCATCATTCTATAAATACTAACTTATTGATTCGTTCAGAATATTTCTAGTAAAATAACATGCTTATGAAGAAGTATGCGAAGTGGGTGGGTGTGGCACTTTTGATTCCATTCCTGCTTATCATATTGTTGGCTGTGTTGCTTTACTTGCCTCCTGTACAGAATTGGGCGGTGAAGCAAGTAGCTTCTTATGCTTCTGAATCGACGGGCATGGATATTTCTGTAAAGGAAGTAAAGCTTGTCTTCCCGCTTAAGCTGGGCGTGGAAGGTGTAAAGGTTTTGCAACCAGTTGATTCGCTCAGGAACAGCCCTAACTTAGCTTTAAGAAACAGAAAAGATACCGTAGCCGACATCCAGAAGATGGTGGTTGAGGTGCAATTGCTGCCACTCTTCAGCAACCAGGTGATGGTTGATGAACTGGACTTCACGAAGATGAAGGTGAATACCACCAATTTCATCCACGAGGCCCGCATCAAGGGCGATGTGGGCAAACTCCAGTTGAAGGCACATGGCATAGACCTGGGTAGGGAGCGGGTGAACGTGAACCATGCGCTTATAGCTGATGCCAGATTATCGGTGGAACTGAGCGATACCGTTCCGCCTGATACCACGCCAAGCAGCAATTACTGGAAGATCAACATACAGCAGCTGAAACTAAAGAACACCGACTTTACCTTACACATGCCTGGAGATACTCTCCGGGTGAATGCATACATGGGTGATGCGCTGGCTCGCACCACCTATCTCGACCTGTATAAAGGTCTCTACCAGATAAGACATCTGGACTGGAAGAACGGCAGGGTGAACTACGATCAGAATTACGTGCGCCCTGTTTCGGGAATGGACTTCAACCATCTTGCCTTCTCCGACATGGCTTTGAAGGCTGATTCCTTCTATTTCTGTGATTCCAAGCTTGACATCAAGATAAAGGAAGTCAAACTGAAAGAGAAATGCGGCTTGAAGATAGACCAGCTTGCCGGCCGCTTTGTGATGGATTCTTTGAAGATGCAGCTGCTGGATATGGCGCTTCGCACGCCGGTTTCCAACCTGCAGGCTTCCGTAGATATGGATTTGAATGCCTTCAACGAGAAAGTGCCAGGAAAGATGATGGCCCAGTTGAAGGGTTCCCTGGGGCGTTCAGACCTTTTCCTCTTTGTGGGCGATGCATTGCCAAAGCCGATGAAGAACCGCTGGCCTTACTATCCGCTGAAACTGGAAGGCGCCTTCAAGGGCAACCTGCAGCGTGCCGCTTTCTCGGGAGTGAAGATAGATTTGCCTACCGTCTTCCAGTTGACCTCGGATGGCGCCATCGCCAATATGACCGATATGGATCGCTTCAAGGCAAACATCAACCTGAAGGCGAAGACCTATAATTTAGGTATGGTTACCGCCATGCTCGACCCTTCTATGATGCAGGAAGTCCGCATACCGAACGGTATCGGCATCCAGGGCAATCTGAAGATGGACGGTACGAAATATGGGGCCAAGCTGGCGCTTACCGAGGGTAGGGGAAGCATGAAGGTGGATGCCACCGTCGATGCCAAGACCCGCAAGGATGGCAGCATCGACATGAATCGCCTGGCTTATCAGGCTAGAATCCATGCACGCAATATCCAGGCGCAGCATTTCCTGCCAAAACAGGAAATCCATACCTTTACCGGAGATGTGGAGGCCAGAGGTATGGGCACCGATTTCCTCTCGCCAAGAACCCGATTGGTGGCAAAGGCGAAGGTAAGCCAGTTGCATTATGGCAAGCATAACCTCCATCATGTATTGGCAGATGCACAGATAGCCAATGGCAAGATTTACGCCAAGCTGGATAGCAAGAACGAACTGCTGGATGGTGTGATTTCGGTAGGTGCCCTGGCTAGTACCAAGAAGTTGCAGGCTACTTTGGTAGCCGATGTGCGCCATGCAGATATGTATGAGTTGCAGATAACCAAGAAACCGGTATCTGCATCGCTTTGCGGACATATTGATATGCATTCTGATTTGAAGGACAATCATCAGATTTGGGCTTTGATGGATGATATCACGATACGTACGCCAGACAGCATCTATCGTCCGGGCGGTATGAATGTGGATATCAAGACCAGCAGGGATACCACCCATGCCATTGCCGCATGTGGCGATTTCCGCCTGAACATGGATGCGCATGGTAGCTATGAGAAGCTTCTGGCTCAGGTGATGGGTTTGCAGAAAGAACTGGTTGCCCAATTCAAGAACCATCATATAGACCAGGTGAAGATTAGAAACAGTTTTCCTCTTGGTCATATCTATCTCACTACGGGAAAGAATAACTTCATCTCGCGCTTCATCCAGTATATGGGATACAACTTCAAGTCGGTGGAGATGGACTTCAATTCTTCTCCTGCAGCCGGACTCGAGGGCTATCTCAACATCGATTCGCTGGTGGCGAGCGGCATGCAGATAGATACCATCCGTGCCACGGTTCATACCCAGTCGGATACTATCCGCTACTCGGCTCGCATACAGAACAACAGGAATAATCCGCAGTATGTGTTCCGTGCCCTGGTGGATGGAGAGGTGCAGGATTTGGGATCCAACCTGAAGGCACGTATCTATGATGCCAACAACCGCCTGGGTGTGGATGTGGGTCTGGCTGCCATGTTGCAGCCTAACGGCGTGAAGCTTGCCCTGATAGATCCGCATCCGGTGTTGGGATACAAGAAATTTACAGCCAATGAGGATAACTATCTGATGTTGGCTGACGATGGCTGTGTATCTGCCAACCTGGTGTTGAAAGGTTCGGGCGGTATGGGTATGCGTGTTTATTCCAACGATGACAACGAAGATGCATTGCAGGATATCACCGTCAGCATGAGCCAGTTTAATCTCGACAAGGTGCTGAGTGTGATTCCATATATGCCTGATATTTCGGGTATCATGGATGGTGACTTCCACGTGATACAGACCAAGGATGAGTTGTCGGTATCTTCTAACCTGAAGATAGACAACATGGTATATGAGAAGTGCCCGATGGGCAATGTGGGTTCTGAATTCACCTATATGCCAAAGAGCGACGGATCGCACTATGTGGATGGTATCCTGACCTATAATGGCGAGGAAGTAGCCACGGTTACGGGTACCTATCAATCAGGAGGCGCAGGCAAACTCGATGCCGAAGTAGGTTTGGAGCGACTGCCTCTGCACTTTATCAACGGTTTTATTCCCGACCAGCTGATGGGCTTGAAGGGATATGGCGAAGGCAAGCTGACCATGAAGGGTGCGTTGAGCAACCTGGATATGGATGGCGAGGTATATCTGGATTCCGCTTATCTGGTGAGTGTGCCATACGGCATCTCTATGCGATTTGCCAACGACCCGGTGCGCATCATCGACAGTAAGTTGCTCTTCGAGAACTTCATGATGTATGCCAACAACGAGAGTCCGCTCAATATTCAGGGCGACCTGGATTTCACGAATGTGGAGAACATGAAGCTCAATGTGCGCATGCGTGCCCAGAACTTCCTGCTCATCGATGCCAAGGAGAATGCCCGTTCGGAGGCTTTCGGAAAGGCGTATGTCAACTTCTATGGCAGTATGCAGGGAGCCTTGAACAATCTGAAGATGATGGGTAAGATTGATGTGTTGGGCAAGACCGATATGACCTACGTGCTGCGTGAATCGGAATTGACCACCGATACCCAGTTGGAAGAACTGGTGAAGTTCACCGATTTCAAGAGCGGTAAGCAGGTGGTAGTAGCCAAGCCAACCCTGGAAGGTTTCGATATGCTGATGAGTATCTCTATCGATGAGTCTGCCCATATCCTGTGTGCCCTGAATGCCGACAAGACCAACTATGTGGATTTGTTGGGTGGTGGTGATTTGCAGATGAGATATAATACGGCAGATGGCATCCGCCTCACGGGTAGATATACCCTGAATGATGGTGAGATGAAATACTCGCTGCCTATCATTCCGCTGAAGACCTTTGATATCCAGGATGGAAGCTACATCCAGTTTACGGGCGACCCATTCAATCCAACCCTGAGCATCACGGCTACGGAGGACATCAAGACCACCGTGAACGAAGGCGAGGGTAGCGGCCGTTCGGTGGATTTCATCTGCGGTGTAAAGCTGAGCCAGACTTTGGAGAAGCCAGGTATCCAGTTTATCATTTCCGCATCGAACGACCAGACCGTGCAGGATGAGTTGAATTCGATGAGCGTAGAGGAACGAGGCAAGATAGCCATCACAATGCTGGCATCGGGTATGTATCTGGCGAGTGGTTCAACGAGTTCGTTCTCGATGAACAGCGCCCTGACTTCCTTCCTCAATTCGGAAATCAACAATATCGCAGGTACAGCCATGCGAAGCATCGGACTTGATGTGGGTATGACGGTGGATAACCAGACCAATGCGGCGGGTTCCGTACATACCGACTACAACTTCAAGTTTGCCAAGCGATTCTTCAACAATCGTCTGAGCTTCACAGTGGGTGGACAGGTTTCCACTGGTGCCGAGTTGGATAATGCGAATTACAACAAGAACGAATCGTTCTTCAACAATGTCGAGGTGCAGTATCGTCTGAACGAGAAAGCCAGCATGTATGTGCGCGCTTTCTATAACGCCAACACCTACGATTGGCTGGAAGGACAGATTGGCGAATATGGAGCCGGTTTCACCTGGCGCAGAAAGCTCTCGAAGTTTACGGATATCTTCCGGTTGAAGGCAGACAAGCAGGATTCCGACCTCATGCCGAATTCAAGAATGAAGAGGGATTCCGTCAGTAAAGATTCAATTAAAAACAAGTGATCATGAGAAAAGAGAATAGACTTCACCTTATTATATATATGGCAGCATCCACGATGCTGTCATCCCTCCTCTTTACGGGGTGCTCCTCTACGAGTGCCCTGAAGGAAGACGAGCAGCTTTTTGCGGGATTGAAGCCTATCGAATATACCAACTACGAGGAGAACAGCTATGCCGACTCCGTGAAGGAGGAAATGGAGTATGCCTTGGCATCTGCCCCTACGGGCGCCTTTATGGGTAGCAGCTATTTCCGTACCCCATTCCCGGTGCGCCTGTGGATATGGAATGCTTTCTCGCCATCGGATAATGGACTTTGCAGATGGATAACCAAGGTGTTCGGATCCAAGCCTAAGCTGATGGCGAATGTGAATCCGCAGTTGCGTGCGCAGGTAGCTGAGCATCAGTTAGATAAATACGGCTATTTCAATGGCAGGGTAGATTATGAGGTGCAGACCCAGAGCAATCCGAAGGAGGCGAAGGTGGCTTATAAGGTAGATATGGGGCATCTCTGGCGCCTGGATTCCGTGGCTTATCTCAATTTTCCGGAGCATGGCAAGCAGCTCATCGATTCCACCATGTCGCAGGCACTTATCAGGAAGGGCAGTCCTTTCAATGTATCGAAGCTGGAGCAGGAGCGCCAGCGACTGACCCGACTTTTCCGCAATCAGGGCTATTATTTCTATCAGAACAGTTACGCTTCCTATCTTGCCGACACGGTGAATGTGCCGGGCAAGGTGAACGTGCGACTCTCGATGGTAGATAGCATCGAACCGGAAGCCAAGCGACAGTGGTATATCGGCAACATCAACATCAACTTCAAAAAGCAGTTTACGGAAGAGATGACCGATTCCTTCGTGCGTCGCTACCTGAGTTTCCGGTATGCGGGCAAGAAGATGCCGATTCGTGCGGGTGTGGTGCTCCGCGAGTTGAAACTCCGACCACGCAAGCTCTATATGGTGGATGATGAGACCACGGCGAAGGCAGGATTGCAGTCGATGGGTCTCTTCAGCTATACCAATCTGCAGTTTGTGCCCCGATCTGTCCAGACCTTGGATAGTTTGGGAAATGTGCAATATGGCGATACCCTGGATGCCAACATCGACCTGGTGTTCGACAAGCCATACGATTTCTATATCGAGGCGAATGCCAAGGGCAAGACCACGGGTAGAGTAGGACCAGAGCTCGTGGTGGGTTTAACCAAGCGCAATGCCTTCCGAGGAGGAGAGAAGCTGGATATCAACCTTCATGGAGCACACGAGTGGCAGACTATCACCGGACAGGGCGGCAGTTCCAGTAAGATTAATTCCTATGAGTTCGGTTCCGATGTCTCCGTATCCTTCCCAAGCATCATTACTCCCTGGAATGCCTTCCGCACTATGGCGCAGAACGAGCGCAGGTTCCGCAGGGGACACATCCCTCGCAGCTACTACGGCACGCCAACCACCACGGTGAAGGCATCCATGAACATATTGAATCGTGCCGGCTATTTCCGCAGACATGTGGCAGGAGGCGAGTTGACCTACGATTGGGCCATCTCCTATCAGCATCGCCATTCCTTCAGTCCACTGATTCTCTCGTATGAGTATATGAACTCCTCCTCGGCAAAGTTTGATAGCATCCTGGCAAACAACACGTATATTGCAACCACGATGGCCAACCGCTTTGTGCCTAAGATGAGTTACACCTATACCTATCGCAGTGCGCAGAAATATCGCAGTCCTATCGTATGGTCCACCACGGTGAGTGAGGCAGGTAACATCCTGTCGCTGGGATATCTGGCCAGTGGCAGGAAATGGAACAAGGAGGGTAAAACGCTCTTTGAGAACGAGTATTCCCAGTTCTTGAAGGTGGAGACTGATTTCGTGAAATACTGGCGCATCACCGAGAATTCCACGTTGGTAGGCCATCTGAACGGTGGTATCATCTGGAGTTATGGCAATTCCAATACCGCTCCCTATACCGAGATGTTCTATGTGGGCGGTGCCAACAGCATCCGTGCCTTCAATGTGCGAGGCATTGGTCCGGGAGAGCAGAACTACAGTGCTGTGGGAAACAAGTATGCCAACATCCTGCGTACGGGCGACATCAAGTTGCAGGCAAACCTGGAGTATCGTCCTAAAATCTGGGGCGACCTTTATGGTGCCTTGTTCCTGGATGCCGGTAACGTATGGATGAAGGATGCCGATTTCTCCGAGTATGAGGCATTCAAGTTTAACCGGTTCTATAAGCAGTTTGCCGTGGGCACGGGTCTTGGTATCCGTTACGACATGGGTATGTTTGTGGTGCGTGTGGATTGGGGTATCGGTCTGCATCTGCCATACGATACCGGCAAGAGTGGATTCTACAATATCCCGAGCTTCAAGAAGAACCAGAGCCTTCATCTTGCCGTGGGTTATCCATTCTAGAATTGATGGATTGAAAGGGCAAAAGCCTCCCATTTTAGCGTGTAAATCTCCACAAAACATTTAAATGTTGATATAAATCAAAAAAAAGTAGGAAAACATGCCGCTAGGTGCGTTTTTTTTATTACTTTTGCAGTGTTTAAGATATAAACTATCAACTATTAAATAAAAAAAAGATTATATGAAACCTACATTATTGCTTTTGGCTGCCGGTATGGGTAGCCGTTATGGTGGTTTGAAACAGCTCGATGGTCTGGGTCCAAATGGTGAGACAATCATGGACTACAGCATCTACGATGCTATTCAGGCTGGTTTTGGAAAGATTGTTTTCGTTATCCGCAAGGATTTCGAGGATCAGTTCCGTGAGAAAATCCTCTCTAAGTACGAGGGTCATATCCCTGCAGAGCTCTGCTTCCAGGCATTGGACGATCTGCCAGAGGGATTCAGCGTACCAGAAGGTCGTGAGAAGCCATGGGGTACAAACCATGCAGTGTTGATGGCTAAGGACATCATCAAGGAGCCATTCTGCGTTATCAACTGCGATGACTTCTACAACCGTGACTGCTTCATGGTTATCGGTAAGTTCCTCTCTGAGCTTCCAGAGGGTAGCACCAACAAGTATGCTATGGTAGGTTTCCGCGTAGGTAACACCCTGAGCGAGAATGGTACCGTGGCTCGTGGCATCTGCTCTAAGGATGAGAACGAGAACCTGACTACTTGTGTAGAGCGCACCGAGATTATGCGTATCGAGGGTGAGGTTTCTTACAAGGACGAGGAAGGCAAGTGGGTTGCCATCGGCGACAACACTCCTGTTTCTATGAACGTATGGGGCTTCACTCCAGACTACTTCGAGCACAGCGAGGCTTACTTCAAGGAGTTCTTGAGCGATCCTAAGAACATGGAGAACAAGAAGGCTGAGTTCTTTATCCCATTGATGGTTAACAAGCTCATCAACGAGGGTACATCTACCGTGAAGGTGCTCGATACAACAAGCAAGTGGTTTGGTGTAACTTACGCTGCTGACCGTCAGAGCGTGGTTGACAAGATCCAGAGTCTCATCGACGAGGGCGTATATCCAAACAAGCTCTTCTAATTCAAGTAGATGGATATCAATTTAAATAAGATAACAGATCAGGAAGCCGCTATTCTCCGTGAGATGATAGCGGCTTCTCAGCATATTGTCATCTGTGCGCATAAGTCGCCGGATGGTGATGCCATCGGTTCTTCGCTGGGTTGGGCCTATTATTTGCGCTCCTTGGGCAAGAATCCCGTGGTTTGTGTGCCTGATATGATTCCTGATGCCCTTTCCTGGTTGCCAGGATGTGATGGTATCTTGCGATATGACAGGCACCCTCAGCAGGTGCAGCAGGCTTTTGATGAGGCCGACCTCGTGTTCTGTCTTGATTTCGGAAGCGTGGGCCGTCTCGACGAGATGGACCCTGTGCTGATGGGCTGCAAGGCCCGGAAAGTGGTGATAGACCATCATCTGGCTCCTAATCTGGAGGTGGATTTGAAGATTTCAGACCCGCATGCCAGCAGCGCCAGCGAGTTGGTGTTCCGAGTGATATGGCAGTTGGGTGGTTTCCCTGGGTTGGACAAGACCTGGGCTACCTGCGTATATTGCGGTATGATGACGGATACAGGCGGATTCACCTATAATTCCTCTAATCCTGATATCTATTATATCATCTGCCAGCTCCTCACCAAGGGCATCGACAAGGATAAGATCTATCGCAATGTATTTAACAATTCCCGTGTATCTGCAGTAAGATTCCGTGGTCATCTGATGAGCGAGAAGTTACAGGTCATCGAGCCGCTCCATGCCAGTTATTATACCGTTACCCGCAAGGAACTGATGCAGTATGATTTCATCAAGGGCGACTTGGAAGGACTGGTGAATGTTCCGCTAACCATCAAGGGTCACAAGCTTTCCATCTCACTTCGTGAGGATACGGATATAGACAACCGCGTGTTGGTGAGTCTCCGTTCGGTGGATGATTTCCCTTGCAATAAGATGGCTGAGCAGTTCTTCAATGGCGGAGGCCATCGCAATGCTTCGGGTGGCAAGTTGCTTTGCAGCATCGAGGAGGCAGAGAAGATAGCACAGAAAGCCATTCTGGCTTTTGCTGATTTATTGAAATAGGAATTGGCTTATTTACATAAGAATGCTTTTTTATTGAAATAGGAATGCTTTTGTTTTTACGTTAGAAATAGCTTAAAAATTAAGAAAACAACGCTGAAAGGAGTGTCAGGATGATAATAAGTGATAAATAATAATAAAATCGTCCTCTTCCTCTCGGTGTTGTCTTTTCTTTTTTGTACCTTTGCCGAATAAATCAGATATTTATAATAATAATGAAGAAAATTATATTTGCTATAATGGCTTTTGCGGCTCTCTTCTCGCTTGCCGCATGTAATGATACAGAGACTTATAAGGAGCAGCGTGACCGCGAGTTGGATTCTATCAGTTCTTTCTTGCGCCACGAGAATATAAAGGTGATTTCTGAGGAAGAGTTCAAGAGTCGTTGGGAGAGAAAGCAGAAGGACAATAGCGTGGTTCTTACTGATACTTCCAAGAACAACAACGAGTATGTGCTCTTCAACAGTAATGGTATCTACATGCAGGTATTGGAGATGGGTTGCGGCGATTATATCAAGAAGGGTGAAACCACCGATGTGCTCGTCCGTTTCTATGAGTATAATCTGGGTCTTAAGGCTGCCATCTGCAAGGAGTCATTGCAGTTGACCAACAACACCGTGACTTATTCCTATATGCTCGACAAACTGAGTGTAACCAACAACTCGGGAACCTTCACAGGTTCTTTCGATACTAAAAGTAGTTTGATGGCTAACACTTATAAAAGTGCTTATGGTGTCAGTGGTGTGGTGCCAAGCGGCTGGTTGATTCCGTTCAGCTGGGTGAAGATTGGCCGTCCTAAGACAGATAGTGAGCACATCGCCCACGTACGTATCCTGGTTCCTCATTCTTACGGCACCACAGCCGCATCTGGAAGCGTTTATGCCTGCCTCTACGACATGACCTTGCAGCGAGGCAGATAATAACACCATGTGACAATTAACTTTAAAAGATATATTTATGACACTGATTAAGTCAATTTCTGGTATCCGTGGAACAATCGGCGGTCCAGCGGGCGATACATTGAATCCGCTCGACATCGTCAAGTTTACATCAGCATACGCTACTTTCATCCGTCGTAGCGGTGCTTCTAAGAGCAACACCATCGTAGTAGGTCGTGATGCACGTATCTCTGGCGAGATGGTGAAGAATGTGGTTTGTGGCACCTTGATGGGTATGGGCTACGATGTGTTGAACATCGGCTTGGCTACTACTCCTACCACCGAGTTGGCTGTTACCATGAGTGGTGCGGCTGGTGGTATCATCATCACTGCTTCTCACAATCCACGTCAGTGGAACGCCCTCAAGCTTCTCAACGAGAAGGGTGAGTTCCTTACAGCAGCTAATGGTAACGAGGTGTTGAGCATCGCAGAGAAGGAAGACTTCGAGTATGCTGATGTTGACAACCTTGGTAAATATACAGAGGATAATACCTTCAACAAGCGTCACATCGACTCAGTGCTTGCATTGAAGCTCGTAGATGTTGAGGCTATCAAGAACGCCCACTTCAAGGTATGCGTAGATTCCATCAACTCTGTGGGCGGTATCATTCTCCCAGAGTTGCTCGATGCACTCGGCGTAGAATATACATTCCTGAATGCTGAGCCAACAGGTGATTTTGCTCACAACCCAGAGCCATTGGAGAAGAACCTGGGTGGTATCATGGACGAGTTGAAGAAGGGTGGTTATGATATGGGTATCGTTGTTGACCCAGATGTTGACCGCCTGGCATTTATCTGCGAGGATGGCAAGATGTTTGGCGAGGAATATACCCTGGTAAGTGTAGCTGATTATGTATTGAGCAAGGCTCCAGGCAACACCGTAAGCAACCTTTCATCTACCCGTGCGCTCCGTGATGTAACCGAGAAGCATGGTGGTTCTTATTGTGCTTCTGCCGTAGGCGAGGTGAATGTAACTACCAAGATGAAGGATGTTCACGCTGTGATTGGTGGCGAAGGCAATGGTGGAGTTATCTATCCAGAGAGCCACTATGGTCGTGATGCCCTCGTAGGTATCGCCCTCTTCCTCAGCAGTCTGGCTCACAAGGGCTGCAAGGTGAGCGAACTTCGTGCCAGCTTCCCTAACTACTTCATCGCCAAGAACCGCATCGACCTGACTGCTTCTACCGATGTAGATGCTATCCTCGTCAAGGTGAAGGAGATGTATGGCAAGGAGAAGGATGTCACCGTAACCGATATCGACGGTGTGAAGCTCGACTTCCCAGACAAGTGGGTTCATCTGCGCAAGAGTAACACCGAGCCAATCATCCGCGTGTATAGCGAGGCTTCTACCATGGAGCAGGCTGATGAGCTGGGCAAGAAGCTCATGCAGGTGGTTTATGATATGCAGTAAGATACTGAATATAGATAGTTTGAAAAACAAAGAGGGTGTGTTATAAGTTCTTAATCAGGACTTGTGACACACCCTCTTTGTTCATTTAAAAATACAGTTCTAAACAATCAACTATTAACTATTAACTCTAAACTATCAACTAAAAATACGTATTATGTCAAGAAACAAGAAAACATCAAAGTCGTTATTCCAGTTCATGAACCTCCTCATTGCCCTGTTGATCAAGAACGGGCAATACCGCACCTCGCTGCATTACAAGGCAACCCTCAACAGCTTTAAGCGATACCGAGACGACAAGGACATCGCCCTTTGTGAGATAGATGCAGAAGAGATGCGATCGTATGAGGCATACCTGCATCATACAGCGGAGGTATGCAGCAACACCAGTTCCTTCTATCTCCGCATCCTCCGCGCCACCTATAACAAAGCTGTGGCAAAGGGACTGACTCCACAGCAGCATCCTTTCAGGGAAGTCTATACCGGTATTGCCAAAACCCGCAAGAGAGCCATTCCTACAGAGAATGTCAGCCAGATGAAGCGTTTGGATTCGGTCAAGAATCTCACTCCTAAAGAAGAGATGGCAAGAGATGCATTCCTGATGAGCTTTTATCTACGTGGCATCTCTTTCATCGACCTGGCTCATCTCCGCAAATCCAACCTCAAGGATGGTTATCTCCATTACACCCGAAGCAAGACCAGGCAGCGCCTCACCATCCGATGGGAGAAGGATATGCAGGAGTTGATGGAAAAGTACCAGGCACAGACCGCCTCCTCACCTTATCTCTTCCCATTCCTTGTTGATGATGGAAACAGAAGTCAGAATAAAACTATTGACAAAAAGAAGGAAGAGGTGCGCCTATATCACAATGCCGAAGCGCGTATCTCCTACCATCTCAGGAAGTTAGGAGATAAGATAGGTGTCAAGGGCAAACTCACCCTCTATGTCGCCCGCCATTCCTGGGCAACGACGGCAAGAGGCAACGATATCTCTATGTCAGTCATCAGCGAGGCATTGGGGCATCATTCCGAAACCACCACACAAATCTATCTCAATTCTATCAAAAGCTCAGAAGTGGATGATGCCAACGCCCAAATACTAGCAGTCCTATAAGCCACAAAAAAGAATAGAAAGAGGGATTTTATAAAAAGAACCAAAATGAACCAAATTTTCTGAATCTCTACATAAGAGACACAGAAAACTGAAAACTTTCTTTCAATCAACGACTTAGAAGATTGTATGTGAAAAGAATGTTGAAAAAATGTTGAATTTCGTAGAATGATATTAAATTTTTAACACGCATAATTTGTTAGTTTCCAACAATTTTCGTATTTTTGCAGTGAGTTTCTGTGTCTCTTATGTAGAGATTCAGATAATCAACATCAAAAAAACGAACTTGATTCGCATGATGAAAGAGACAAAAATACAAGCACAGGTTACGTCCACTATTGCAGGGGACGACGGCGAAGCCATGGCAAAAAGCGAAGAAAACGCTAAGAAAAAGGCTCCGGAAAAGCCTAATGAAGGGCTTGAAAAACCAGATGATGCAGGATGGTACGTGGCTGTAGTGAGAGTGAATTGTGAAACGAGAATAGCTGATTCTATACGAATAAATCTTAATTACAATCATATTTGGTTTGATTATTGGATTCCCAAGGTAAAAGTCGTTTATATAGACAAGCGTTCCAAAAAGCGAAGAGTGAAAGATAAGCTATTTCTTTCCACCTTCATCTTTTGCAATGTCTCTCCTTCACAACTTGATAAGATCCGCTTCCGTTCGGATGTGTATAAGATGCTGACGATGCCTGGACAAAGGAAAATATACAAAATTCCCGACCAGGTTATTGCCAACTATCGATATTTTGTAGAGAATGACGAAGAGCCTGTCACTGCTGCCCCTGTTCCTTTGAAAAAAGGTATCAAAGTGCGAGTAGTATCGGGCAGCATGAAAGGTGTGGAAGCATACGTACAGAGCTATAATGGCAAGAAAGCCGTCATCGGCAGTGAAATTAAATATATCAGTGGTGCCACGCTAACGATAAGTAGAAATTTGCTGGAAGTCATCGAAGAAAGTTAAAAATAACTCCCCCGAAAATTTGGTAGTTTCATCAAAAACCCGTATATTTGCAGGCAAAAGGAAACATTTCGTGCAAACGAATAAAAAGAAAGGAACGTTATGATAGATGTAATAAAGATAGCATCTTATATCAGTCAGCGTTACGAGTACCAGTATGGTTCTCGTATTGATGAGATGAAGTTGCAGATTTTGCTTTATTTTATACAGCGAGAGTGTATAGTTCGAACAGGAAGTTCTCTGTTTGAAGCAACATTTTATGCTCATCCTTTCGGACCATATATTCCGGAAGTTCATGCCGCATATATTTCAAATTCATTGCATGATGTTTTGCAGTCAAGCATAATAGAAGAATATAAGCTCATTTTTGATAGTGTTTTCGAACAGTTATCTGCAAAGAAAACTAGAAGTTTGAGCAATCTTATTCATGGTGAAGGTTCTTGGAAACGTGCCATGATGCAAGGAGAGGGTACACCAATGGATATCCAGGACATCAAAGAAGATGCCACCCGTTTCCGAGTAAGACGTTTCTTATTAAGTAACTTGGAGCAATTCCGCAAACAATCATTGTGTCGCCATTCCGATGTATGATTTCACCTGTCAATTCATGAGTCAGAAAACTTGTGAATTAGAGGGAAAAAGAAAACAATTCTTTGAAGAATTTAATGTTTAATCCTCTTTATCAAGTCGCCCCAATCTGCAAGTTATCTCCAGGCGGTCCCATCCCGCACAATATGGCGAGACCTTTGATTGGTCCGCCAACCCTA
>USJX01000060.1 GCA_900555035.1 uncultured Prevotella sp. | reverse complement strand
TCATCACCAAGAGCTACAAAGAGGGTAGCAAGGCTGTGAAGTGGAGCTGCGATGGTTCACCTGCTTTTGAAATTGAGGATGCTGATAAGGCAGAGCGTGGTTCTGATATCATCCTCCATATCGCTGACGACTGCAAGGAATTCCTCCAGAAGAACAAGATTGAGGAGCTCCTGAACAAGTACTGCAAGTTTATGGCAGTGCCTGTGGCTTTCGGTAAGAAGACAGAGTGGAAGGATGGTAAGAATGTAGAGACAGATGAGGATAACATTATTAATAATGTGGAGCCTCTCTGGACCAAGACTCCTAGCACCTTGAAGGATGAGGACTACAAGAAGTTCTATCATACTCTCTATCCAATGCAGGACGACCCATTGTTCTGGATTCACCTGAACGTAGATTTCCCATTCAACCTGACGGGTATTCTCTACTTCCCACGTATCAAGAACAGCATCGACATGCAGCGTAACAAGATTCAGCTGTATTGCAACCAGGTATTCGTTACTGACCAGGTAGAAGGCATCGTTCCTGAGTTCCTGACCTTGCTGCATGGTGTTATCGATTCACCAGACATTCCATTGAACGTGAGCCGTAGCTACTTGCAGAGCGATAGCAATGTGAAGAAGATTTCTACCTATATCACCAAGAAGGTGGCTGACCGTCTGAGCTCTATCTTCAAGGAGAATCGTAAGGAATTTGAGGAGAAGTGGGATGATCTCAAACTCTTCATCAACTATGGTATGCTTTCTCAGGATGACTTCTATGATCGCGCCAAGGACTTCGCTCTCTTGAAGGATGTAGAGGGCAAATACTTCACTTACGAGGAGTATAAGACGCTGATCAAGGACAACCAGACCGATAAGGATGGCAACCTGGTATATCTCTATGCTAACAACAAGGAGGAGCAGTATTCTTACATTGAGGCTGCCAAGCAGAAGGGGTACTCTGTACTCCTGATGGAAGGTCAGCTGGATACTCCAATGGTCAATATGTTGGAGCAGAAGTTGGAAAAGAGCCGTTTCACCCGTGTGGATGCGGATATCATCGACCGTCTCATCGTAAAGGAAGATGCCAAGAAGACAGATTTGACAAAAGACCAGTCTGACAACTTGACAGAAGTATTCCGTTCTCAGATGCCTAAGCTTGAAAAGGCAGAGTTCTTTGTAGAGATTCAGGCTTTGGGCGAGCAGAACCAGCCAGTGCTCATCACTCAGAATGAGTACATGCGCCGTATGAAGGCGATGAGCCAGTTCCAGGCAGGTATGAACTTCTATGGTCAGATGCCAGACAGCTACAACATCGTGTTGAACTCAGACCATGCTTTGGTGAAGAAGGTATTGGAAGATGCTGAAGCTAATACCGCTGATGCATTGAAGCCAATTCTCGCAGAAATCAAGGGACAGGAAGCTCGTCTCGCCGTGCTTCATCAGGAGCAGGGCAAGAAGAAGCCTGAGGAGATTACTCAGGAAGAGAAGGATGATGTACATAATACAGAGAAGGCTATCAGCGACGAGAAAGCTAAGCGCAATGATATCATCTCTGGTTATGCTAAGAACAACAACATTGTTCATCAGCTCATCGACCTCGCCTTGTTGCAGAATGGTATGCTGAAGGGTGCTTCTCTTGATGCTTTCTTGAAGAGAAGTGTGGATATGATTAAGTAATATGATCTTTATAAGACGTATATAACTTTGCGAGATGTAACATGAATGTTACAAATTGGTTCTAGATATGTGCTAAATGTTTCAAAACCAACATTTAGCACATTTTTTTGTCCCTTTTCTTTGGTGGTGTTATTCATTTTTAGTATCTTTGCATTGCTTGATTGAACAAACATAAATAATCAGAACCACCATTATGAAACGAAACAAAGAATCTGAACGCAGCTTAATAGCTGATTATTACACAAAGCATTTCGAGGATTTGAAGGCGTTTGTGTATTCCCGTCTGCCGATAGCGGATGAGGCTGAGGACATAGCGCAGAACATTTTCCTGAAACTGTTGGAGTCGAAGAAGATGATTACGCCTATCACCTTACCTTGTTTTGTCTATACCATGGCGAGAAACTTGATTGCTGACTACTGGCGCCGCAAACAGCGAGGTGAGATATACGAGCATTTCATCAAGACAAGCAATTGGAGGCCGAGAAGTACCGAGAGCGTCGAGTCGTTGTTCTCGGCTCAGGAAGTGAACGAAATGTTAGAGCGTGGTATTGCACAACTTTCCGATAAGCAAAGCTATGTTTATCGTTTGAATATTTATGAGAATATGCCGGTGAAAGAAATCGCTACTACACTCAACTTGAGTTACAAGAATACCGAAAATCGCCTGAGTTTTGCCCGCAAGAGAGTTCGTGACTTTGTGACGAAGGCGTTGGCTAGTTAGGGTAGTTATGGGTGATGTCTATCTGATAGATATTTTGGTAGGTGGTATAATGATTTTATGGTATTGTGATATAATGTGATAAAAAAGGCTGCATTCCTCATGTTTCAGGAATGCAGCCTTTATGGTTGTTATGTCTTAGTTCTCCTTGAAGGCGATGACTCGGGTCAATGCCTTGTCCAGATAGAATGTTTGGGTGATTTCCTGCTTTTTGCCATCATGATTGGTCAACTGATAGGTGACCCTTATATATAATAAGGTGTCTGGGAACGTGCCATCGTTATAGTCGATGTTCTTCTTGATGTATGGAAGCTTGCTCATCTCCTGTCTCATCGACTTCACTTTGTTGAAGTCGATCATTGCCGTCTGATTGAGCTGGCTGAAATGCTCATAGCTGCAATCTTCGTTCTCAAGGTTCTCGTTGAGGAAATCCTTGACGAGCGACTTGGCTTTGTGCCGGTCGCCACAGGATGTGAAGACCAGCGACAAAACTAATGCGAGTAAGAAAATAATCTTCTTCATTACTTCACGCTACGGAGAATATCCAACAAGTGATCCCATACCATCTCAACGGTAGGAATCAGAAGTGCTTCCTCTGGAGTATGTACGTTGCGAAGGGTAGGACCGAAGCTTACCATGTCGAGGTCTGGGTAACGCTCTGAGAAGAGGCCGCACTCCAGGCCGGCGTGGATGCCTTTGACCAATGGTTCCTTGCCAAAGAGCTTTTCGTAACTCTTCACAGTGATGTCGGTCAACTTGCTGTTGGCACGCATCTTCCATGCTGGATACTTGCCGCCCACATTTACTTCTGCACCAGCCAGAAGGAAGGCTGCCTTCACGGTGTTGGTCATGTTATCCAAATTGCTCATCACATTACTGCGCTGCGAAGCCACGATGTGGATGCTGTTTTCATCGGTGATAACGCTAGCCACATTGCTTGAAGTCTCAACCATTTCGGCAAGCGCCTCGTCCTGGCAAGTGGTAAGCGGACCGTTGTCAACAGCCTGCAAAGCCATGATGAACTTATCGGCCACAGCCTTTTCGATGACAGGAGCTGCATCGGCAGAACCCATATTGAACAACATAGCCTGCTCTGTAACGTGGAACTCATCCTCTATCTCTGAAGCGAAGATATTCCAGTCGGCACGTACCTGCTCCTTAGCTTCGTTCTTGACAGCAAATACTATCTTACCATCACGAGGGATGGCATTGTGCATCTTGCCGCTGTTGAAGCTAACCAGACGGAGTTCTCCGTTCAGCTTTTCGTTCTCCAGGAAGAGGAAACGGGCGAGTACCTTGATGGCGTTGGCACGCTTCTTATTGATGTCATCGCCAGAGTGGCCACCGTTGAGTCCCTTCAAGGATGCTTCCAGGAAGAAATAGCCAGCAGGAGCTTCTTCACGATTGAAGTGGAAGGTTGCCTTGGTGGTCTGACCGCCTGCGCATGATACGAAAATCTGTCCCTCATCCTCAGAATCGAGGTTGATGAGCATCTTGCCAGTCATGAAGCCGGCCTTCATACCTACAGCACCAGTCAAGCCTGTTTCTTCATCGCGAGTAAATACGCACTCGATAGGACCATGCTCGATGTCGTTGGCTGCAAGGATGGCAAGTTCAATGGCACAACCTATACCGTCGTCAGCACCGAGGGTAGTACCCTTAGCTTTCATCCATTCGCCATCTACATAGGTCTGGATGGCATCCTTGTGGAAGTCGAATTCCACATCTACCAATTTATCGCAAACCATATCCATGTGGCTCTGAAGGATGATGGTGTCAGCGTTCTCATATCCTGGGGTGGCAGCCTTGCGAATCAAGACATTGCCAGTCTCATCAACTACAGTCTCAAGGTTATGGCTCTTGCCAAATTCCTTCAAGAACTCAATCATGTTCTCCTCGTGCTTGGATGGACGAGGTATCTCGTTGATTTTAGCGAACTGCTCGAACACGAGAGCAGGTTTTAATTCATTTTTTTCCATTTATAATGTTATTTTGTATATATAATTCTCTTTATTTGTTATTTTTGCTTCAAGAAAGTCATTTATTTATGAAATTTCCTTTGCTTTTTGACCGAAAAGTCGTACCTTTGCAACGTGAAGTGCACTAAGGCACTGCAAAGATAATAAAAATGATAAAATTATTGCTATTTAGTCTGTTAATAATTGCTATAGCTATGGCATTATTCAGTGTAAAACTGATTTTTAAGAAGAACGGCAAGTTCTCTTCGCAGCATGTACACGATAATCCTGGTCTTCGCAAGATGGGTATCCATTGCGTGGTTGATCAAGACCGTGAGGCGCGCGAGGCAAACAAGGCGTGTTAATAATTAAAAGAGAAAGTATAAATAAAAAGATTATAAGGAAATGAAAAAGAACATTTTGAGTTCAGTGGCTATCGCTGCTGTTGCTGCCTTGTCTTTGGCATCATGCAACAAGTCACAGCCTCAGGTTGAGGCTAAGTCTGAGAGCAAGGCTCCTGCAGATTTGAAGATTGCATACGTAGAGGTTGATTCTATCATGACTCAGTACACCTTCGCAAAGGAGTATGCTTCGGTGTTGGAGAAGAAGGGTCAGAATATCCAAGCTACTATCGCGCAGAAGGGTCAGCAGTTGCAGGCTGCTGCTGCTAACTTCCAGCAGAAGATTCAGCAGAATGCTTACACACGTGAGCAGGCTGAGGCTATCCAGGCTGGTTTGCAGAAGCAGAACAATGACCTTCAGGGTTTGCAGCAGCGTTTGAGCAACGAGTTTGCTGCTGAGCAGGAAAAGTATAACAAGGCTCTTCATGACAGCATCGCCAACTACTTGGCTCAGTATAACAAGGATAAGAAGTATAGCATCATCTTCTCTAAGAGTGGTGACAACCTGCTTTATGCTGATAAGGCATACGATATTACCAACGAGGTAATTGCTGGCTTGAACAAGGCTTACAAGGGTAAGGTAAAGGGCGCAGAGGCTGCTGCTTCTGCTAAGAAGAAGTAATATTCTTAGAAAATCATAGCATTGAAATTATGCTTCGTAACGAAAGATACGAATACATATTAAACCATTTCAGAGATGCGTTGCCGCATGTAACCACCGAGTTGCAGTTTGGCAGCGCATTTCAGCTGTTGGTGGCTACCTTGCTTTCTGCACAATGCACCGATAAGCGTATCAATATGGTAACTCCTGCTCTTTTTGCACGTTATCCGGATGCCCGTCACATGGCGCAGGCTAGTGAGGAGGATATCTTCGAATTGATTAGCTCGGTGAGTTATCCTAATGCCAAGGCAAAACATCTGGCACAGATGTCTAGACAATTGGTAGAACTGTTTGGGGGTGAAGTGCCGGAAGCAACTGATGATTTGGTAAAACTGGCTGGAGTGGGGCGCAAGACGGCGAATGTAATTCGTGCCGTCTGGTTTGGGCATGCCACGATGGCTGTGGATACCCATGTCTATCGCGTGAGCCATCGTATGGGCTTGGTTCCTCGCACAGCCGATACGCCTCGCAAGGTGGAGGATTATCTGATGAAACATATTCCGACAGAGGATATTCCGAAAGCGCATCATTGGATATTGCTGCATGGAAGGTATATCTGCAAGAGTGCTAAACCGCTTTGTGATAAATGTTTCTTTAATGAATATTGTCCTAAACTATTGAAAGACAGTAAACTTTAGATAGTGATTAGTTATTAGTGATTAGTTTGTTAATCACTAATAATTAATCACTAATCACTAATAATTAATCACTAATCATTACTAACTAATAACTAATTAAAGTTTTATGGTTTTATTCAAAAGATAGTTATCCAGGATAACCATCGCTGCCATGGCTTCTACCACGGGCACGGCTCTTGGCAATACGCATGGATCGTGGCGGCCACGGGCTGTCAGTTTGGTAGGATTTCCTTCCAAATCAACAGTATTCTGCTCCATCAGGAGGGTAGCCACAGGTTTGAAGGCTACTCGGAAGTAGATATCCTGACCATTACTCAAGCCTCCCTGGATACCACCACTATGATTGCTCTTTGTGGTCATACGAGATGCAACTTTCTGATTGATAGCACTATCCTGATTCTCGCTTGAATTTTCTGATGCCTTAGCTGCATCAGTTTTAGGAATGAACACATCATTCTGTTCGCTTCCACGGGCAGTAACGCCGGCAAATCCCTCGCCATATTCAAATCCCTTTACGGCGTTGATGCCAAGCATGGCTGCACCGAGTTGAGCATGGAGCTTGTCGAATTCCGGTTCTCCCAATCCTACTGGACATCCCTTGATGACGCATGTGATGATTCCGCCAATGGTGTCGCCATCGGCCTTTACCTGGGCGATGAGGTCTTCCATCTCTTTCGCCTTTACCTGGTCTGGGCAGCGAACTGGGTTATTTTCTATGGTATTGAGATTATACTGATGGTAATCTTTCTCCAAAGCGATTCTTCCCACTTGAGATGTATAGGCTGTGATGCTGATGCCCAACTGGCGTAGTGCCAGTTTAGCCAAAGCGCCACCCACGCAGCGGGCGATGGTGATTCGCGCAGAAGAGCGGCCGCCACCTCGATGGTCGCGGATGCCATATTTCTCGTTGTAAGTGAAGTCGGCGTGAGAAGGGCGGAACAGGCAGCGCATATTCTCATAATCCTGAGAATGCTGGTTCTGGTTGCGCACCTCAAAGCCGATAGGAGTTCCCGTAGATTTACCTTCGAACACACCACTTAGAAATTCCACCTTGTCAGCTTCCTTTCGTGCAGTGGTGATGTGACTTTGTCCAGGGCGGCGACGATTGAGTTCGCTCTGGATAAAGTCCATGTCGATATCGATGCCTGCAGGGAATCCGTCGATGACGCCTCCTACTGCTATGCCATGACTCTCGCCAAAGGTGGTGAGAGTGAAAAGATTGCCAAATGTATTCCTCATTGCCAAATTCTTTAGTTGATATGAAAAGGCGGCTATCCCAAATTGATATTGAGACAGCCGCTATTATTTATTCTCAAATATTACTTGTTGCAATCGCAGCCGCCCTCGCAGTTGCCGTCCTTGCAGTCGCCACCACAGTTGTCGCAACCGCCACCGCAACCGCCAGCCTCACCGCTGATGATCTGAGCCATCTTGGCGATTTCGTCTGCAGTTGCCTCACGGCTCTCCAAAATCTGACCGCAGAAGTTGAGCTTCAAGCCAGCCAATGGGTGGTTGAGGTCGCAAGTAACCTTATCATCTGTGATGTTCTTTACTACAGCGTTGAAGTGGTTGCCATCCTCGTTCTGCAATGGGATGATGGCACCTACCTGTACGTGCTGAGCATCAAACTGACCATTGATAGTAAAGATCTGCTTGTCAAGGTCGAGTACGCGCTCGTCATAGTGCAAACCGTAAGCCTGCTCTGGCTCCAACTCGAAGTCGAACTCCTCACCCTCAGCCAAGTCAACTACCTTCTCCTCAAATGCTGGCAAAGTAACACCCATGCCGCTGATGAAGAAGAAAGGACGCTCGTCTGTAGTGCGCTCGATAAGCATCTCTTCGCCGTTATTACCCTTTGTTACATCATAGAGTGCGTATGACACTCTAATAAACTTGTTTTTGTTGTTTGATTCCATTTTATATTTATTTTTATTGTTTCAGACAATTACTTGATATATCATATTCTCCTTCCTATATTATATTAATGTATGCGCGTACATTAATATATTTTATAGTAGTTTGCCGTATATGATGATATGAAGTTATTTCTTTTGTGTACGTTTGCGTTTAGCCATCTTTACGCTTTTCACCATTTCCATTCGTTCCAAGTAGATTGGACGCCATTTGTCGATGATGTCCTGCAATCCTTTGCTCTTGGTAGAGAGGTCAGCGTATTCTTCGCTATCTGTTTCGCCTGATTTCTTGAGTTCAAGCATACGGGCAATCAGATGTTTCTGGTTCTCCTCGGCAGCTTTCAGCTGAGTGCCCAGTTTTTCCAGGCTTTCGAGGAAGGCGAGTGCCTTGTCTATATGATTCTGTTCTTCCATTGTCTATGTGTATTTGCTGCAAAACTTGCTTTCAAAACTGCCGAGTGCAGTTTATTGTTTGCAAAGATACAAATAATTATTGGGATATGGAAAAGATTTAGCGGAAATGTTTGCTTTTTCTGAAAAAAAGATGCAGAACAATGGGATAGGGAGCTTGAAGATGTGCTATGTGGCAGTGGTTGAGGTATAGAAGTAAACTGGTGAAACCTATTTGTTAATGATATTACGTTTCTGCTTACTTTTTGAATCGTAAAATATGTAAAAGTTGACGTTGTGGTGTCTATTTTGGGAAATTCGTTTTGATGTATATCAATAAAAGAATAGAAAAATGCATTTTTAAGCCTAATTGTTTGCGTACACAACAGAAAGTTTGTATCTTTGCAGTGTCTTAAAGAAAAAGACTATAGGATAATGTTTAATGAGAGTCCTTCGGATGACTATCAGAAGTTGTGAAGATGACTCGTAAAGAAAAGAAAGGTAAAAAGATTATGAAGAAGATTATGATTATGGCAGTAGCAATGTTCGCAATGGCAACAACTACTTTCGCTGCAGAGGAGAACACAAATGCAACAGCAGCGTACAACATGAACATCAAGATGGGTAGCTTGGCAAGCGCTTTGTCACTCAACATTGATCAGGCAGAGGCTGTAGCTGATGTACACAAGAACTTCACTGCAGATATGATGAATGCAGCAACAGCATCAGCTGAGGATCGTGCTGCAATGATTGACAAGGCTGTCATCAAGGATTTGAAGTATATGCACAGCATCCTCAACGATGCGCAGTATCGTAAGTACGTGATGCTCTTGAATGCAACACTTGTAAATCGTGGCTTGAAGTAATTCGATTTCGATAGAATTCAAAAGTTTATTATAAGAGAGAGATATTTTGGAACTGCAGGTTAGACTAGATGGTCTGACTTGCAGTTTTTCGTTTCTGCAGGTTTCTACTAGTTTCTTTAAGCTTCTGCGTGCTTCTTCCCGTATCAGCGGGGTAATGCTGATACTCATTACTTCTAGGTATTCGCTAAACCCCCATTTTTAGGTATTGCAGGGTTGGGAAAAAAGTCGTACCTTTGCAACCGTAATCAAGAAGGATAAACTTTTAGATAGAATTAGATTATAGATACTGAATGAAACGAATCTTGTTCGCTAATAGAAATAATTCATAATGTTTTTGTATAATAAGCAAAGGGGTGCTCGTGAGAGTACCCCTTCTGTTTGCGTATCTGATGAATGGTGTTTCTTCTATTCTTCCTTCAGCAAGTCGTCCAGGAAGTTGTCTAGGTCACTGTCCAGGTTTTCCATCAAGTCTCCTCCCACAATGATGGTGTCGTCATCAGCAAGATAAAGTTCGCCAAGGTTTTCCTTGTCGTCATCTTCCAGCACAAAGCTATATGGCTTCAGAATGCCAAGATTGTCGATAGTCTCAGAATTCTTGCGCATGATATCACGCAAGGTCTTGGCAACTTCATCGTAGAAATTCTCATTCTTGTTGTCGATCCATTGTTCAACTACGCAGCGAGTAATCTCGTTATCTTCGTCGTCAAAAGCCAAGAGCTCGCCACTATCTTGCGATACTCTCACGTGGATGTCGGTCAGCACGGTGTTGTCTTCTTCTGAAGGTTGTGCTGGAAACTTTTGAGCCACTTTTCTGATGAAGCGCTCAACTTGTTGAATTGTCTGCTCTATTTCCATAATCTCAGTATTAATGTGCCTCGGCACTCAAGGTGTCTTAGCATTCTTGTTTTCTGCAAAGGTAACAAAAAAAATGATATAAACAAAGAAGATAGAGTGAAAAATGCAAAAAACCTATTTTTTCTTGATTTTTCCTCTATTTTGATTGTTTTCTACCCCGAAAATGTAATAGAGAAAACGTTTACGTTTCTTTTAGCAAAATAAGTTGGGATTTTTGTTTGTCGTTTGTGAATAATGTGTTATCTTTGCAAACAAATTAGATTTGCTAACTCTACTTTGCAATTATAAGGGTTATGGAATGATTCTTGGCATGGTGGGGAAGCAAAGGAAAATAATTAACTGTTGAGTAATAAATGAGTAACAAGATAAAGCATGCTGGAGTTGTTGATGCAGTGGAAGAGGGATGTGTGCGAGTACGTATCTTGCAATCTTCTGCCTGTAGTGCCTGCAAGGTGGCTGCACATTGCAATGCTTCAGAAACAAAAGAAAAACTTATCGAAGTGATGGATGCTCATGCTTCCTGCTTTCAGAAGGGCGATCATGTGATGGTGGTGGCAGATACGGCTGTTGGCTTTCGTGCCAGCCTGTATGGATACCTCTTACCTCTCATTTTAATGGTCGTCACCTTGGTGGGGGTATTAAACTTCAGTCATTCCGAGGGCTTGGCGGCATTGTCGGCTTTGGGAATCCTGGTACCTTATTATGCCCTCCTCTTTTTATTGAGAAACAAACTGCGAAATAGGTTGAGCTTTAGTCTGGAACGATGAAGGGCATGGAGCTTGCTTCAAACAAAATCTTAAAGTATTAACAAAACAATAAAACATTATGGAATTAATTTTGAGTGCTGTCTTGGTACTCGGAGCCATTGCGCTGGTAGCAGCGCTGGTGCTCTTCGGAGTTTCCAAGAAGTTTGCCGTCGAAGAAGACCCTCGATTGGGACAGGTGGGTGAACTCCTTCCGGGTGCCAACTGCGGTGGTTGCGGTTTTGCCGGATGTTCCGGTATGGCGGCTGCGCTGGTCAAGGGTGCTGATGCCGGTAGCATCGACGGACTGATGTGTCCTGTGGGTGGTGCCGACGTGATGGGCAAGGTGGCTGATCTCCTTGGCCTGGCTGTGGCTAACACAGAGGCTAAGGTGGCAGTGGTTCGTTGTAATGGTTCTTGCGAGCATCGTCCTCGCATTGCTGAGTATGATGGTTTGCACACTTGTGCTGCCATGAACTCCTGTGGCGCTGGTGAAACTGGCTGCGGATTCGGTTGCTTGGGTTGTGGTGATTGCGTGGCTGCTTGCCAGTTTGGTGCCATCTCTATCAATCCTGAGACGGGTCTCCCAGAGGTTGATGAGGAGAAGTGTACGGGGTGTGGTGCTTGTGCCAAGGCTTGTCCACGTCACATCATCGAGCTTCGCAAGAAGGGTCCTAAGGGTCGCCGTGTTTACGTTCAGTGTGTGAACCACGACAAGGGTGCTGTGGCTAAGAAGGCTTGTAGCGTTGCTTGCATCGGATGTGGTAAGTGTCAGAAAGTCTGCAAGTTTGATGCCATTACCATTGAGAACAATGTGGCTTATGTAGATTTCAACAAGTGCCGCATGTGTACCAAGTGTGTTGACGAATGCCCAACGGGTGCTCTCGTAAAAGTTAATTTCCCAGTTAAGAAGAAGGAGGATTAAATCATGAATTTGAGAACTTTTAGAATTGGTGGAGTTCACCCAGAAGAGAATAATATTACTGCCGAGATGGCTACTCAGGTGGCTCCTCTCCCTAAGCAGGCGATTTTTCCACTTGGTCAGCACATCGGTGCTCCTGCCAAGCCTGTGGTTGCCAAGGGCGACAAGGTAAAGGTGGGTACACTCATCGCTGAGGCTGGTGGCTTTGTGAGTGCTCCTATTTACAGTTCCGTATCAGGAACCGTGTTCAAGGTAGATACATCTATTGATGCTACCGGTTATCGCAAGCCTTGCATTATCATTAATGTAGAGGGCGACGAGTGGGAGGAGAGCATCGACCGCTCTGATAAACTCGAGACTCTGGAGGCTCATGCTGAGCTGACTCCAGAAGAGATTGTCAACCGTATCAAGGTGGCTGGTGTCACTGGTATGGGTGGTGCCGGTTTCCCTACCTTCATCAAGCTTTGTCCTCCTCCAGGAGCCAAGGCTGAGTGTGTCATCATCAACGGTGTAGAGTGTGAGCCTTATATCACAGCCGACTATCGCCTGATGATGGAGCATGCCGATGAGATTCTCGTTGGCTTGAACCTTCTGATGAAGGCGGCTAAGGTAGAGAAGGGCTACATCGGTATCGAGGACAACAAGCCTGCTGCCATCAAGCTCTTTGAGGAAAAGACAGCCAATGACTCCCGTATCGAGATTGTACCTCTGGCTAAGAAGTACCCTCAGGGAGGTGAGAAGCAGTTGGTGGATGCCGTTATCCGCCGTCAGGTTCCAGCTCCTCCGGCTATCCCTGTCAACGTTGGAGCAATAGTTCAGAATGTAGGTACTGCATTCGCTGTTTATCAGGCTGTTATGAAGAACAAGCCTCTCTTCGAACGATATACCACCGTTACCGGTAAGCAGGTGAAGAATCCTGGAAACTTCCTCGTGCGTATGGGAACCCCATTCTCTCAGATGATTGAGAACTGTGGCGGTTTGCCGGAAGGTGACAACAAGGTGTTGGCTGGTGGTCCGATGATGGGTAAGGCTGTAATCAGCCTCGATGTTCCTGTAACCAAGGGTACCAACTCCATCACCGTACTGACAGATGCCGATGCTCATCGCAAGAAGGCTCAGCCATGTATCCGCTGTGCCAAGTGTGTGTATGCCTGCCCAATGGGCTTGGAGCCATACCTGCTTGCTACCCTGAGCGTAGTGAAGGATTATGAACGCCTGGAGGCAGAGGAGGTAACATCTTGCATCGCCTGCGGTTCATGCCAGTTCACCTGTCCATCTCATCGTCCTATCCTCGATAACATCATCAATGGTAAGGCAGCGGTGATGGGCATCATCAGAGCACGAAGTGCCAAGAAGTAAAGAATAAAAGTAAAAACAAACCAAATACTTGATTAAGTAAAATGGGAAAATTAATCGTTTCATTATCGCCACATGCCCACGGAAATGAGAGCGTGGAGAAGAACATGTACGGAGTAATCATCGCTCTCGTGCCTGCCATCCTCGCATCTTTCTATTTCTTTGGTCTGGGTTCAGCAGTCGTACTGCTCACCTCTGTGGCAGCCTGCGTCTTCTTTGAGTGGGCAATTACAAAATATCTCCTGAAGGAGGAGACCAGTTTGCTCGATGGTTCTGCCATCATCACTGGTCTCTTGCTCGGTATGAACTTGCCAAGTAACCTTCCTCTCTGGATCATCATCATTGGTGCCCTGTTTGCCATCGGTGTGGGTAAGATGAGCTTCGGCGGTCTGGGTAACAATCCTTTCAATCCCGCTTTGGTGGGCCGTTGCTTCCTGCTCGTCAGCTTCCCTGCACAGATGACTTCATGGCCAGTGGCTGGACAGATGCTCAGCTATACCGATGCTACAACTGGTGCTACACCGCTGGCTATCATGAAGACTGCCATCAAGACTGGCGATGCTTCTCTCCTGAATCAGTTGCCTGATTCCATGAGCCTGCTCTTCGGTACTACTGGCGATACTTTCGGTGCTGGAACTACCGGTGAGGTTTGTGCTTTCGCACTCCTGCTCGGTTTGGCTTACATGTTCTGGAAGAAGGTCATCACCTGGCATATTCCAGTCAGCATCATCGCTACCATATTCGTTTTCAGCGGTTTGATGCATTTGGCTAATCCAGTTTATGCCAATCCTCTGGCTGTCATCTTCAGTGGTGGTCTGATGCTCGGTGCCATCTTCATGGCAACCGATTATGTAACATCACCGATGACTCACAAGGGCATGCTCATCTACGGTGTCTGCATCGGTCTTCTCACCGTTATCATCCGTAACTGGGGTAGCTATCCGGAAGGTATGTCGTTCGCCATTCTCATCATGAATGCGTTCACACCTCTTATTAACACATACGTTAAACCAAAGCGCTTCGGTGAGAAGCCTGCTAAGAAATAAGGAGGATTGAGACATGCAGAAATTAGAATCATCATTAAAGAACATGGTTTTGGTGCTCGTAGGTGTAGCACTCGTTGTGGGTGCCGTGCTGGCTTGTATCAACAACCTTACTTCAGGTCCTATCGCCGAGAAGGCTGCCCAGAGTCTGGCTGCAGGTATCAAGAGCGTGATGGGCACAGAAGATCTCCAGGTGGCTGACCCTGAAGAGGTGAAGCAGAATTTCGGTGGCAAGGAGTTTACCTTTATCCTCCACAAGTGCTCTGACAAGAGCGGTAAGGAGTTGGGTGCAGCCGTAGAGAGTACTACCGGCGGTTTCGGCGGCGACTTGAAGGTGCTCGTAGGTTTCGATACCGAGGGCAAGATTATGGGTTACACCATACTTCAGGCTTCAGAGACTCCAGGTCTGGGTGCCAAGGCAACCAGCTGGTTCCAGAAAGACGGAAAGGGTAGCATCATTGGTATGACTCCAAAGGATGGCGACCTCCACGTGAGCAAGGACGATAAGGGTGGCAATGCCGTAGATGCCATCACCGCATCAACCATTACCAGCCGTGCCTTCCTCAAGGCTATCAATCAGGCTTACGCTGCCTATGCAGGTAAGAGTGTAGATGGCGAGAGCGGTGCATCTCAGAAAGCAAATGCAGAGAGCGGTGCATCTAAAGTTGAACATAACGAAAAGAAAGGATAAGCCGATATGAGTAATATGAAAATTTTGATGAACGGACTCATCAAGGAGAACCCTACCTTCGTGTTGCTCCTCGGTATGTGTCCTACCTTGGCTACAACAACCAGTGCCATCAATGGTCTTTCCATGGGATTGGCTACCATGGCAGTATTGGTTTGTACCAACTTTGTGATTTCTTGTATCAAGAAGATTACCCCGGATATGGTTCGCATCCCTGTTTTCATCGTTGTGATTGCAGCCTTTGTAACCATCCTTCAGATGCTGATGAGCGCCTATGCTCCTGATAGCATCAACCAGGCACTGGGCATTTATATCCCATTGATTGTGGTAAACTGTATCATCCTGGGTAGAGCAGAGAGCTTTGCTGCTAAGAACTCACCGATTGCCAGTCTCTTTGATGGCATTGGTTGTGGTTTGGGTTTCACCCTTGCCTTGACCATCTTGGGTGCAGCCCGTGAGATTCTCGGTGCAGGAAGCGTATTCGGTATCACTCTGTTGCCAGAGACTACCAATATTCTGATGTTCATCCTGCCTCCTGGAGCATTCCTCACATTGGGATACATCATTGCGATATTTAATAAGGTAAAGAAGTAAGCGTAGGCATTGCTTCAATCCATGAAATAGAATAGAAATTATGGAATATTTATTGATATTTATCTCTGCGATATTCGTCAACAACATTGTCTTGTCGCAGTTTCTCGGTATCTGTCCTTTCCTGGGCGTATCGAAGAAAGTTGATACAGCCATCGGTATGGGTGGTGCCATCGCCTTTGTCTTGACCTTGGCAACCATCATTACCTGGTGTGTTCAGAAGTATGTACTCGATCCATTTGGATTGCAATATCTCCAGACCCTGGCGTTCATCCTCGTGATTGCCGCCTTGGTTCAGATGGTAGAGATTATCCTCAAGAAGGTTTCTCCTGCGCTTTATCAGGCACTCGGCATCTTCCTGCCTTTGATTACTACCAACTGTGCTGTGCTGGGTGTAGCCATCCTGGTTATTCAGAAGGACTACAATCTCTTGGAGAGTGTGGTTTATGCCTTCTCTACGGCCCTTGGCTTTGCCCTGGCTCTCATCGTCTTTGCAGGCATTCGTGAGCAGCAGGCGCTGGTTCGCATTCCTAAGGGTATGCAGGGCGTAGCCATCGTGATGGTTACAGCCGCTCTCCTCAGTCTTGCTTTCATGGGCTTCTCTGGTGTAGATGGTGGCTTAAAGGCCTTGTTCGGATTGGAGTAATCTCTATTTAATATTGAATTGAGGCCACTTAAAAAAGTCAATTTGGCAGTCATGCTCCTTTGAAAAACTATTAGTTTAAAGGCAAAAAGCATGATTCTAGGCTTTTTTAAGTGGACTTTATTTATTTATTGCCCAAATGTGCCCAAGGCTTTGGGCACTTTTAACCGGGATAGTCGGTTAAAAGTGCTCATGTTCATGGTCACGTTTGCTCATGTACATGGTCATGTTTGCTCATTATGATGGGCACATTCAATGCGTTATTATTTGCAGCTTTTCCAGCCTACTAACTTATCCGTTCTGTCACCTGTGCCTCGATAGTATATCAGAACGTCGTAGCGATTGGCGGTTTGAAAGAAGTTTCCTTCTGTGCTTACGGGTTGCGTGCTGCCGTCATCTTTAAGCACCAGATACTGATAACTGTAGTAGCCTTGCTTAAGGAGTACGGTGGCATGATAGCTATGGTCTTTTTCATCGTATTCCATGCGATATGCTGGCAAGAAAGTATCGTAGGTCCAGTCACCGTTCAGATATACCTCTCCAGGCTGTCTGTCGGCCTGCAGATGGAAGTGAACCTGCGCATACTCACAAGTGAAGGTATTGTCGTTGTTATCGCTGTTACGCACGTAAAAAGAGCCTTTGGCACTCTCGTCATATACATAGCTGGGACGAGGCGTATCTGGTACTACATATACCTGGTATTCTGAACCATCCCATTTTATTTCGTCGATACCCATGGTTGGATGATCCATATCAAGCATCTCGAACTTACGGTATTCATTTCCCGCATCGAATATCAAGGTCCGGTTATGCTGCCATTGCAGACCATCGGCACTGATGTAATTCGGCTTGGCATTCCATACGGCATTGTCCCAGCGCCCGTTTTGCAGCACCACGGTCTTGATTTGCTGCGAAGGGTTAGTTACTCTCAGATTGCCATATTTCATATTCATACTTACCTGTTGATGCTTCTTGTTGACATCAATATCCGTATTGGAAGAATATCTTACGGCTACTTGAACTTGAGGCTCTACAACCATGAAGCAGGCTGTGAGCATCTTGTTGTCATCCCCGTCGGCATTGTCATCGTAAACGGTGAGCTTATAGTTTCCGCTCATGGTGATGCGGCAGTTTTCGTTGGGGATGGTGAGCTGGTAGTGGGTATAGAGGTGGTTGGTGTTGAGCGACTGTTCGATGTTGTCGATAGCCTGTTCGCCATTGAAGCCCCGCAGGTAGTCGGTTTCGAAGAGTCCTTCAGATACCTTCCAGTTGGCATCGCAATGCTCTATCTTGTAGGTATAGCGATGGTAATCATGGGTCATATCATCGAAATCGATGTGGATGGGAAGCCCTCCCAGTTGGGTGATAGGCATGGATTGCCAGTTGGTGCCCGCCACTACCTGTAGGGTAGTGATGCGTGGATTGAGAATCTCGTGGCGCTGCGCATCGGCTGTTGATGTGCAGAGTGCGAGAAGGAATATGGTTGATAAATGTATTCTTTGCATATTTCTGAATGTTTTCTTAACTTCCTGCAAAGATACAGTAAAATAGGGAGAATACCAAATGTATGGATAAAAAAATAACTTGCAGTAGTCTTTAAAGACTAATTGCAAGCTTCACAAACAATAACTAACCATAAAACATTTGTAGTCGATAGGGGAATCGAACCCCTATGCCAAGATTGAGAATCTTGTATCCTAA
>USJX01000059.1 GCA_900555035.1 uncultured Prevotella sp. | reverse complement strand
GGTTGTAAGAGCAGTTGAGCATACCGCAGTATGCATCACCACGACCATTGATCATGTCGCCGTCGCCCTCAGCGGCAGCTACGAACATAACAGGACCGTCGAAATTCTTTGCAATCAAAGTCTCAGGAGTCTCAGGACCGAAGTTACCGAGGAAAACCACCAAGGCGTTGCAACCCTGCTCCTTTACCTCGCTCACAGCCTTGAGCATATCTTTTTCGTTCTCAACTGTAGTCTGGCAGTTGAAAATCTCACCTTTGTACTCTTTTACGATGTTCTCACGGCGCTGTGTAGAAAGCGCGATTGGAAAACAGTCACGGCTAACGGCAATGATGCCGAGCTTTACTTGTGGAATGTTGTTGCTTACCATAATTATTATGTTTTATATTAAGTTTTTGTATAATTGCTTATGAACTGCTTGTTTTTACTGAGCGCAAAGTTACTAATTATTTTTATTCCTGCAAACGTTTTTTGCGTTTTTTTGTGGTGAAAAAAGTTAAAAAAGAAGGAAAAACGTCTAAATGTAACATCTGATAAAGTTCCTGAAACATTTCATGCACCCGATATGATGCCTTATAACAAATAAAAACATAAAGATTGATGGTTTTTCAAATTATTATTGTACCTTTGCACCGACAAAAACAGATAAACGATTATGAATAAAGTCAAGACTATCTTTGCCTGGATATGGCATAAGTTTCGCGCCAGTTGGACTTGGTACAAGAGTTTGTACCAGGGAAGGGCTTGGTACACCAAGACGGTTGTCGCCTTGGCTAGCTGTATCGTAGCCTTTATCCTATACTTGGGTGCAGTAGATATCAACTTCCTGTGGCTCTTCGGTAAGTCACCTGGTTATTTTTCGGGTATTCTGAACCCGCAGACTTCGGAGGCTTCCCTGATTTACAGTGCCGATGGCAAGCTCATCGGTAAGTATTTCAACGAGAACCGTACTCCTGTGGAATACGAAGACGTGAACCCTGCCTTCTTCAAGGCACTGGTAGACACCGAGGATGAGCGCTTCTACAAGCACATCGGTATCGACCCTATCGGCGTGTTCGCTGCTGCCAAGGATGCACTGCTGCATCATAGCGGGCGTGGTGCCTCTACCATCACCCAGCAGTTGGCAAAGAACATGTTCCGTGTCCGTTCGCAATACTCCACCGGTTTGCTCGGCAAGGTGCCTGTACTGCGACTGCTCATCATCAAGAGCAAGGAGTGGATCATCGCCGTAAAACTGGAGACGGTTTTCTCCAAGAAGGAAATCATCACCATGTATGCCAACACCGTGGATTTCGGTAGTAACTCTTACGGTATCAAGACTGCCGCCAAGACTTACTTCAATACTACGCCAAAGGAGATGACCACCGACCAGGCTGCCGTGCTCGTGGGTATGCTGAAGGCTACCACCTATTATAATCCACGCACCAATCCGGAAAACAGTCTGGCCCGCCGCAACACCGTATTATATAATATGGTGACACATGGCGACCTGACCCGTGCTGAATACGACCAGCTGAAGACGGAACCTATCAAGCTCGACTTCAAGGTAGAGGAAAACTACGACGGACAGGCTAAATACTTCCGTGAGGCTGTGGCCAACTACCTGAAAGACTGGTGCAAGGACGAGGGCTATGACCTCTACACCAGCGGCTTGAAGATATACACCACCATCGATACCCGCATGCAGAAGTATGCCGAGGATGCTGCCCGCAAGCAGATGAAGCAGGTGCAGCAGAACTTCAATAATCACTGGAGCATCCGCCGCACGCAGGCAGGAAAGGGCAAATGGCTGGGTCAGGAACCTTGGCAGGACGAGAACCACCAGGTGATTCCTAACTTTATTCAGGGCATCGCCGAGCGCCAGCCTTTCTACAAGGCATTGCTGGCACGCTTCCCTAACGATCCAGACTCCGTGAACTATTATTATAAGGAGTGGGTTCACCCAGTGAAGGTGTTCGATTACGACAAGGGAAACATCACCATCAACATGACTTCAGAGGATAGTATCAAGTATATGACCACCTTCATGCACAGCGCTTTCGTGGCTATGGAGCCACAGACGGGAGCCGTGAAGGCATGGGTGGGCGACATTGATTTCGACCACTGGAAGTATGACAAGGTAACAGCCGAGCGCCAGCCGGGTTCTACCTTCAAGCTCTTTGTCTATACCGAGGCGATGAACCAGGGACTCACTCCTTGCGACAAGCGCCGCGATGAATATATCTCGATGGAGGTTTATGACAAGAAGAAGCACGAGATGACCACCTGGAGACCATCCAATGCCAGCGGTTCGTTCTCGGGCGACAGCATCCCGCTGAAGAGTGCCTTTGCCAAGAGTATCAACTCCGTGGCTGTGCGCCTGGGTCAGGAGATGGGTATCAAACGCATCATCGAGACCGCCAAGAAGATGGGTATCGACAGTCCGCTGGATGACACACCAGCCCTTGCCTTGGGTTCCAGCGATGTGAACCTGCTGGAGATGGCATGTGCCTACAGTACCATTGCAAACAATGGTAAGCACCACGACCCAGTATTGGTAACCAAGATTGTGGACCACGACGGAAAGGTGGTATATGAAGGTCCTTCTACAGAAGAGCAGGTGATTCCTTACAAGAGTGCCTTCCTGATGCAGCAATTGCTGCAGGGCGGTATGAAGGAGCCGGGCGGTACATCGCAGAGTCTTTGGGGCTATGTGGGCAACTACCGTGACACTGAATTCGGCGGAAAGACGGGTACAACCAACAACCACTCAGATGCCTGGTTCATGTGTGTAAGTCCTAAACTGGTGGTTGGTGCCTGGGTAGGTGGCGAATACCGCTGTCTGCACTTCCGCACCGGAGCCTTGGGACAGGGTGCCAGAACAGCATTGCCTATATGCGGTTACTTCCTGCAATCCGTATTTGGCGACCCAGCCTTCAAGGAGTACCACGCCAAGTTTGACAAGCCGCAGGATGCCGACATCACACAAGATATGTACATCTGCGCAAGCTATGCACCAAAACCTAAGGTAGATACCACTCGTGTAGATAGCACCGCCTTCAACGAGGAAATCATCCTCGATGAGAATGGCAACCCTGTTGTCAAGGAAGTTCCAGTGAACAAGACCGAGGGAGCATCCTCTACCCCAAGTTCCGGAACAACAGAAGAAAAGAAAGAGAAGAAGAAGGCTAAGCCAACAGAGCAGCCTATCAACTTCGATGATCTCTAATTTTTTAATATGATTGATCTCGACAATGCGGAGTTGCAGAACGCACTCCAAATCATACAGTTTACCCGTCGTTCGCTTTTCCTCACCGGAAAGGCGGGGACGGGTAAATCCACTTTTCTGCGATACATCGCAGCCAATACCAAGAAGAAACACATCGTCTTAGCACCTACGGGCATCGCTGCCATCAATGCCGGTGGCAGTACCCTGCACAGTTTCTTCAAGTTACCCTTCCATCCGCTGCTGCCCAACGACAGCATGTATTCCGTACGCAATATCCGGAATACGCTGAAGTATAATTCTGAGAAAATCAAGATTATCCGTGAGGTGGAACTCATCATCATCGATGAGATCAGTATGGTGCGTGCCGACATCATCGATTTCATTGACAAGGTGCTGCGTGTGTATTGCCGCAACATGAGAGAGCCGTTCGGAGGTAAGCAACTCTTGCTTGTGGGTGACATCTACCAGCTAGAGCCCGTGGTAAGGGAGGACGACCGCAGACTGCTGAATCCTTTCTATCGCAGCAGTTTCTTCTTCGATGCCAAGATATTCCAGCAGTTCCAGCTCGTGAGCATCGAACTCACCAAGGTATATCGTCAGAGCGACCCCGTATTCATCAGTATCCTTGATCATATCCGAACCAGTCAGGCGCAGACGAAAGACCTGCAACTGCTCAACCAGCGGGTGGGTGCCCAACTCGACGAGAGTGATTCCAAACTTGCCATCACCCTCTCTACCCGCCGCGACACTGTGGATTACATCAACGAAAACCAGCTCAAGCTCCTGCCGGGCGAACCAACGCTCTTCCGTGGCAACATCCAGGGCGAGTTCCCCGAAAGCAGTTTGCCTACCCCTATCGAACTATATCTGAAGACAGGAGCACAGGTCATCTTCATCAAGAACGATATCGAACACCAGTGGGTAAACGGCACGCTGGGCACCATCATCGGCTTCGATGACGAAGAAGATGCCAAGATATATGTACGCACGGAAAATGGACAGGATGTGATGGTTGAGCCTGCCGCCTGGAGCAACATGCGTTATCATTTCAACGAGGTGGAGAAGAAGATTGAGGAGGAAGAGATAGGCAGATATGAGCAATACCCTATCCGACTGGCTTGGGCAATTACCGTACACAAGAGTCAGGGCTTGACTTTCAACCAGGTGAAGATTGATTTCACGGGAGGAGTTTTTGCGGGTGGTCAGACTTACGTAGCTTTGTCGAGATGCACCAGTCTGGAGGGAATCAGTTTGCAAGAGCCTATCCGTCAGAGCGAGATATTCGTCCGCAACGAGGTGAAGCAGTTTGCCCGACAGTATAACAACCAGAACACCATCAACACGGCGTTGACGCAGAGCAAGGCAGACAGGCAGTATCACGATGCCGTAAAAGCGTATGACAGGGGTGATATGCAAGCCGCCCTGGATAATTTCTTTCTAGCCATCCACAGCCGTTACGACATAGAGCATCCGCTGGCCAAGCGATTCATCCGCAAAAAGCTGAACAAGGTGAATGAGCTGCAGGCAGAGAACGAGCGGTTGCGTGAAGTAATCAAGCAGAAGGATGAAGAAAAGAAGAAACAGGAAAAATTCCTGAAACGCTTAGCCACGGAGTATGTGATTATGGGTAAAGAGTGCGAAAAGGAGGGAATGAAAGAAGCGGCTATCACTAATTACAGAAAGGCGATCACCCTCTATCCTAGCCATCCGGAGGCAAAGAGAAGGCTAAAACATCTCAAGGAATAATCATATAAAAAGAATGTGGTTGATAAAACGGAAAAAACAAGCCCGTTTTATCAACCACTTTTTTTATTGATTAAAATCTAACCTCATAGGTCTTGCCCTTCTGGGTCTTCATCTTCTTTACCTGTTCACCATATCTTACCTGGCAAGGTTCGCCAGAGCCTGAGAGGATGACAGCCTTGGTAAGACGGCCCTTATCCCAATAGATATCCACCGTGAAGTTACCCTTGGCACGGAGGCCCTTGATTGAACCCTTCTGCCATGCATCAGGCAGGGCTGGGAGGAGATGGATAAAGCCCATGTGACTCTGCATCAGCATCTCGGTGATACCCGCTGTGCCGCCAAAGTTACCGTCAATCTGGAATGGGGCATGCGTATCCCAAAGATTATCCAGCGTACCATTCTTCAACAGGTTGCCATAAAGTTTGTAGGCATGGTTGCCATCGTGCAGACGAGCCCACTGGTTCAACTTCCAACCCATCGACCATCCCGTGGCACCATCACCACGATGCTCCAATACCACCTTGGAAGCCTTCGCCAACTCAGGAGTGGTGATAGGCGAAATGGTGCGGCCCGGATGCAAACCGAAGAGATGGTTCACATGACGATGCTCATCCTTAGGATCATCGATATCCTTAGACCACTCCATCAACTGACCATAGCGGCCTATCTGATAAGGGGCAATGTGCTTCAGGGCATCTTCCCACTGCTTGCGATCCTTGGCATCCCTGCCCAATATCTTGCTAGCCTCTACCGCATCGAGCAGAATCTCACGAATCACGGCATGGGCGAAGGTGGCACCCTCGTCTATCGGTCCGTGCTCTGGAGATGTGGAAGGAGCCGCTGTATAGACACCATCCTTGCGATGCCACAGATAATCCGTAGCGAAGTTGGCACTTCCCTTGATGATATCGTATGCCGTATCGCTCAGGAACTTCTTATCGCGGGTATAATCGTAATAATCCCAGAGATGGGTAGCCAGCCATGGACCGGCGAATGGAGAGAAGTTCCACGACATATCCTCACTGGATAATGGAGATGTGAAACCGAAGATGTTGCTGGATACAGATGTGGTCCAGCCACGGGTACCATAATATGACTTGGCTGTCTTTTCACCCGGCTTTACCTGTGTCTGGATAAAATCGAAGAGCGGAAGCTCGCACTCGCTCAGGTTGGTGGTGCAGGCTGGCCAGTAGTTCATCTGGAGATTGATGTTGTTATGGTAGTCAACACGCCAAGGACCATCCACGTTGTTGTGCCATACACCCTGCAGATTAGCTGGCATGTTGCCAGGACGTGAAGAGGCGATGAGGAGATAGCGGCCAAACTGATAGTAGAGCTGCTCCAGATAGAAATCCTTGGCACCCTTGCGATAGTTGGCCAGACGCTGGTCTATAGGCATATCGTTGGCGTTATCCACATCGTTCAGGTTTAGACTTACCCGATTGAACAGGCGGCTGTAATCCTTGTAATGCTCATCGAGCAACTGCGCATAGCCCTTGCCTTCTGCCTTGTTCACCCAATCCTGGGTGGTGGCAAGCGGATTCACGCCCACATAGGTCTTAGGATCGTTATAATCAGGATTATTGTTTGCCTTATAATCGGTATCGGCAGAAATGAGGAATACCACCTCGTCGGCACCCTTTATGGTCAGCTTTCCGCCTTCATTAGAGAGGCTGCCGCCCTTGTTGATGGCACGGATGCGGATGGCATACTGCATATCGTTGTTATCGAGACGTGCCTCCCAAAGCAAGCCGTTTCTGCCATCAGCCACCATCCTGCCTGTAGAGACAGGATTAGGCGTATAGGAGAACACGAGATTCTGCTTGCCCTGACGGGAAGCCTTATAGCGGATAGCCATCACATTGGCTGGGTAAGAGATGAAATACTCACGCTGATATTTTACGCCATCCTTGACGAAGGAAACCGAAGCCAAAGCTGAATCAAGCGACAAGGCACGGCGATAATCCGACATACCCACGGTACTCAATCCCGTCTCGATATACGCCTCGCCCATCGTGGTAAAGCTACCGAAGCGGAATGGATCCTCGGCATAAGACTCGTAAGGCACAGGACTGTTGAAGTTCTTGCGGGTGAGCTGGGATGCCTTTTCCCAATCGTTGGCAGCAAAGGCGTCTCTGATTTCCTGCATCACATGGGCAGAATTCTTGTTCACATTCCAATAATAGGCAGCACCTTTCTTGGTGTTCGGACCGCCACGCCAGAGTGTCTTCTCATTCAGCGTGATGCGCTCAGCTTCCACGGAACCCAGGATATTGGCACCGATGCTGCCATTACCGATAGGCAACGACTTAGACTCCCAATCAGGATCAGGATTGCGGGCGGTATCACCAGCCGAGATAGGCTTCTTGTGATTCCATTTCTCAGGATGGCCGCCATACCAGATTTGCTGTCCCTGCAAGGTGACAGGCGTGTCGAACCAATAAGATAACTGTGTCTGCTGCTGTGCTGAAGCCTGAAGTGCCCCCAGCATAGCGAAAGTTAGGATAGTTGTAATTTTCTTACTCATGGTTTTATAAATTTACGTATAATGTTTATTTTCAAAATCTTCGGTACAAAAATACGATTATTATCCGAGATTACAAAATATATCATAAAAAAAACGAGGAAAACTAGCATTTTTTTCAATACTAGCTATCCTCGTTTAGTTATATCTCTGATAATTCCTCAGAATATCATTCAATTATCTTCAATTTAATACCACTGCACGGCGTTAGAATAGCCGCTTCGCTTATCATACTTCAAGGCATCCGTCAATGTGGCTGCATTGCATCGGAAGGTGAAGTTGTAGCTGGTGTATGGTGCAAGTACCACCGAACAGCTCATGTTGAAGCAGTGGAGGTCGCGTGCCAGACTGGCTGTGGTCATACTGATTTTCGAGTTATCGAAATCGTAACCAGAAGAGAAGCTGATGTTCCAGCCGTCGCTGATGCGGATGTTACCACTCATGTTCAGCGTCTGGGTGAACTTATATGGATAGCGCATCGTCTTCTCGTTGAACTTCTCACGGCGGGTATCCTCACGCATGGTGACACCATATCCAAAGGTGAGCGACCAAGGCATCTTGAATGCCATGTAGCCATCCGAATCGGTCTTGGCCTTTCCGCCTCCGCTCTTCTTGGCAGCCGTCTTACCCTTTTCTATATTATCATCCACGTTGCTCTCGATGTCGGTATCCAAACCTTCATCGTCGTCGCCCTTACGCTTGTTCTTATCGCGGTCGTCCTCATCGCTGCCGCCACCAAAGAGTTTCTTCAGTTTTTCCGGATTCAGCGTGAACGAGAAGTTCTGCGACATACCTTGGAATCGTCCGAATCGACCTTTGCCCCACTCTGTGTGGTTACCCACATACACGTTGCCTTTATCGTCCATCTCGTAGGCATAGGTAGCGAACACGGCATTCATGTTGAATGTATAGTTCTTCCACCACTTCAGGCGCAGGTTGATGTTCATATCACTCCAAGGGCGCACCTTGGCTGCGGTGTTATAGCTCATGTTGATATCAAACGCATCAATCAGACTAATCTTCTTGATACTATCGTTCTTGTCCTTCCACTTCATCTCCAGGTTGTTGCCCAGGGTGAACGAGATGTTTCCGCTCTTTCCCTTGCCCGGCACACCATAGAGTCCCGTCTGATAAGGCGAATAGCTAACCAGCGATACATTGCCGTCGGCATCTGTCTTCTGATAAGTATCCCAGTAGCCATAGCGGGATGCTCCGAAATCTGGCGCATAACTGAAATTCACCGTTGGGGTGATGACGTGGCGGATGGTCTGAATCTTATCACCAAATATCTTTCGGCTTGGTGTCCAGAAGCCATAAATCTTCGTACTCATACCCACGCTCATGTTCCAGTTATATACGTTGTGGAAGCCGTAGGTGGTATCGCACACTTCCTTCTGCGCAGTGGCATCCCACGATTTCTCCACCTTGTTGGTGTACATACGGTCGGTGAAGTTGAACGACGGCGTTACATTGAGATACTTGAAGAGGGTGAACGATGCGCTCACCGGAATCTGATGCTGCCATCCGTTGCGCCAATCCTTGATCAGGGAGCTGTGCATCAGCTTATCCTCCTTGGTATTGATGCTGTTGGAGATGTGGCCCGTATAGCTCATCGCAATCTTCTCGTACCATTTCTCGTCGCCCACCATCTTCTTTCTGCGGAACGGGTAGAAGCGCGAGATGCTGATGTTCAAGTCGGGCAGCGTCATGGCTATCGACGAGTCGCGCATGTTCTGCGAGAGGTTGGCGGTAGAGCTGAGCGACATTCCGATGCTCGAGAAGTTGGTGCTCCAGCTTACGGAAGAGGTTCTCGTACTCTGCGTCATCGTCTGCGGATTGTAGAGCGAGTTGAGGTTATTGCGCTCATAGCTCGATGTGGCGAAGTTGACACTTGCCGAAAGCGAACTGAAAGGATTTGCCTTCGAGTCCTGGCGATGGCTCCACTGAATCTTGAAACTCTCCTGCTCGGTGAAGTCAGGCATGCCCTTATCGCCGTTCTTGGTGTCCTGATAGCTGAAATAGAACGAGCCGGAATATTTGTATCGCTTGCGATAGTTACTGGCTGCCGAGATACCCCAGGAACCCTTGGTGTAGATTTCACCCAGCAGTTTCAAATCCCATTTATCGTTCATGGCGAAATAATATCCGCCATCACGCAGATAGAAGCCTCGTGCCGTTTCGTCGCCATAGGTAGGCATGATGAAACCGCTGCTGTAGCTCTTGGTGAACGGGAAGAATCCGTATGGGATGGCAAGCGGCATAGGTACATCGCAGACCACGAGATAGGCTGGTCCGAAGACCACGTCCTTGCCCGGTCGCATCTTTGCCCTGGAGAGCGAGATATAGAAATCAGGGTGCGGATCATCGCAGGTGGTATATCTGCCATGCTGCAGATAGATGACACCCGAGGAATCTCGCTTCGACTTCATACCCGTAAGGAATCCATCCTGCTGCTCGGTATATACATTATTAATAAGTGCCTTCTTGCTCTTGAAGTTGAACTTGATGGTATCGGTATCGTAGGTATCGCTGCCCATCTTGAAGACAGGTTTACCCTTCACGCCACCCTCCTCCGTAGAGTCGGCTGTACCGCTCGCCCTGACGTTACTCTTGTCCAAATCCATCGAGATACGATCGGAGGTGAGGTCCATGTTCTCGTACTTCACGTTCGAGTTGCCATAGAGATGCGCCACCTTGCTGTGGGCATCATACACCAGCGAGTCGTCGGCCTGATAGTTAACAGGTGCATCGATGCCGCCCGACTTCTTTCGATTGATACTATCGAGCCGGATACTGTCATCCACCACCTTATTGTGTTTCCATATAGCCTTCTGCAGTGAATCCATCTTCGTGGTATCGCTGGCGGCATCATCCTCCAAGGAATCTACAACGATGGAGTCTTCCACCGCCAGAGCCGTGGAATCCGCCTGCGCCTTCCTGCCTTTCTTTTTAGCAGGCATACCAGGGTTTGCCACCATCATGGAAGCGATGGAGGCAAGCAACAGAACAGCTATGGTTGATTGTTTTCTCATTCAGTAAAATATTAGAGTTTCATAAACCCAATAAAACTTCAGAAAATTTTATTTATTTCTCAAACATCCGCTCCCACTGCTGGAAGCGCTTTACTCCTTCCTCGCCAAACTTAGCGAGACTTTTCTCTGCCTTTTCTATACTCTTTTCCTTATCGAGATGAGTCTTGCTGAAGAATTTATCAGCATAGCAGATTACCTTCTCCTCCATGGTTTCAGGCAGAAAATCCTGGTGAGGCAGAGGCAGTTGCTGCTTCTCTATCTGCTCTTTGGTGATGCCTGCACCTGTGTGGCGCTCGCATACCCGAGCATGTCGCTCATACCCTTCCTTGCGCAGGATTTCGGCTCCCAGTCTTCCGTGGCAGATGTATGGCTGCGATCCAAAACACTGAATGCCAGGTGCATCTGTGAGGAAGATTCCCAAGTCGTGAAGCATGGCTGCTTCCTCGATAAACTGTGCGTCGAGCTGCAATTCGGGATGATACGAAACAATCTGTAGCGCTTTTCGCGCTACAGATTGACTATGTGTGATGAGGATATGGCGAAGCTCATTATCCTCAGGATAATACTTATCAATAATTGCTTGATAATTCATAAATTTAATGTTTACTCAGCGTTGCGCTCAATGTAAGCGATGACATCACCCTTGCGGATCTTGCTGCCCTGCTTAGCATTGATTTCTACGAGCTTACCACCCAAAGCGGCAGGAACGGTCTCAAACTCACCCCATGGAGCGAGGATGTAGCAGAAGGCATCACCTTCCTTGTACTCCTTACCGATGAATGGCTCTACAGCTGGCTGGCACTCGCCCTCGCCCTGGAACTCCCAGAAAATCTGACCGGCTACTGGTGCTACGATAGCATCAGCCTTGGCATGCTTGAACTCTGCGAGCTGAGCTGGAGTCAAGGTGCTGCCGAGCTTAGCATCCTTTGCCTTCTGGAGGTCAGCCAGGAAGTTCTTCTTAGCCTGTCCGCTCTTGAAGTTGCGATACTGTTCTGGGTGCATAGCAAGTTCGAAGAGTTCCTCATCGTCCTGACCATACTCCCAACCGTTCTCGTCCATCTCCTTCTTGAAGTCATCGAGTGCGTTGCTGAGCAATGTATGAGCATCAACATCTGTAAACTCACGACCCTGCTTCTTGGCAAGCTCTACGAGTTCTGGATCAATCTCTCCTGGAATCTTACCACTCTTACCGAGAATCATACCCCACATAGAATCGTCCATCATCACGAAGCGACCCTTGCCCTGCTCCATGGTGAGGAGGTTCATCAATGAGATGTTCTTTACATACTGGCTGAATGGTGTTACCAATGGAGGGTAACCTACGCGTGGCCATACATACTCAACCTCGTCGAAGAGCTTGATCAGGAGGTCGTCCATAGACAACTCTTCCTCACCCTTCTTCTTGCGGATGTTATTGATGGTCTGACGCATACCGCCGAGGTCTGCCATCATAGAACCCATCATACCACCAGGAAGACCGCAACCGAGCAACAAAGAAGACATAATCTTATTGCCTGGGTTGATGAAGTAGCCCAACCACTCGTCGATGAACTCCTGAGTCATGGCACGAGCCTTCATGTAAGCGCTCATGTTGATTTCTGGAACCTCGAAGCCCTCGTTCTTCAGCATGCTGATAACAGAGATGACATCTGGGTGAACCTTACCCCATGACAATGGCTCGATGGCTGTATCGATGATGTCGGCACCATTGTTGCAGACCTCGAGGATAGAAGCCATAGAGAGACCAGGACCAGAGTGGCCGTGGTACTGGATGATGATCTCAGGATACTTGTCCTTGATCATCTTAGTAAGCTTACCGAGGAATGCTGGCTGACCGATACCAGCCATATCCTTCAAGCAGATTTCCTCTGCACCGGCAGCGATGAGCTGATCGGCGATGTTCATGTAATATTCGAGTGTATGAACAGGAGAGTTTGTGATACAGAGCGCACACTGTGGAGTCATACCACCCTCCTTAGCCCACTTGATAGAAGGAATGATGTTGCGCACATCGTTCAATCCATCGAAGATACGGGTGATGTTGGTACCCTGCTTAGCCTTTACCTTGTACATGAGGGCACGTACATCGTCTGGCACAGGATACATACGAAGAGCGTTCAATCCACGGTCGAGCATGTGAGTCTTGATGCCCACCTCGTTGAAAGGCTTGCAGAAAGCACGTACTGCATCATTAGGGTTCTCACCTGCCAAGAGGTTTACCTGCTCGAAAGCACCACCATTGGTCTCAACACGGCTGAAGCAACCCATTTCGATGATAACTGGGGCAATCTTAGCCAACTGATCTTTGCGTGGCTGGAACTTACCAGAACTCTGCCACATGTCTCGATAAACGAGACTGAACTGAATTTTCTTCTTCATTCTTATTCTTAAATTTCTTTTATTCCTATTATATATAATAAGGTATAGGACTTGCCTTGCCTCTGAAGCCAAAGCCATCATATTCTCTTCTAAAAACTATCAGAAAGCTTATTGAAAGCCATCAGAAAGCCCAGACATTCCATACCAAGGTGCAAAATTAGACAAAAAAATCGAGAAATCGGTCTAATCTCCTTTTTTTTTAATTTTATTATGTAATCTTCTTACTTTATCTCAACTCTCGCTTCAACTTTTCGCTGAGTTTGGCAGCCGCTGCATCCGCCTTGGCATTCACGGTGCGGGCATCCTTGCTACGCTTGTAGCCAGTCACCACACCGGCACTATTGCGCAGAGCCAGGGAATCGCCCTTCATATAGACAAAGGAGAGGGTATCGTAGGTGGTCTTCTCGTTAACCACTATCTCTCCCAACTCCCTTCTGCCTTTCACCAGAATCAGCTTGCCGTTATAAGGATGCCATTCTGTATAGAAAGGTACTTCCGGATATTCTACAGGGCTATCATCCTCCACACCGGCATTTGCCATCACATGACCCACGGAGAGAGCCTCGCTCATGCGCTTCAAAGTGAAGCCATACTGGCGTGGCACCATATAATTCTCTACGATGCTATCGGGCATATTGGCAAGAATGCGTGCCTGCTGGCGCTTCGACAGATGCGATACATCGCGCAAATGAGGCATCACAGGATAAGTCCAGGTGGCCTTCAGCTTGTCGAGGTCTATCACCATATCCGCCCCGTTGCGGTCGTTCTTGTTTGTACAAGGCATCACGCAAATCCAGTCGCCAATTTCAATGTCGCCAAACACCTGATGATTTCTGCTGGCATCCAGGATATTGTATCTCACGGGGTCGCCGCCGCCATTGGGCAGCAGCACCACGGCAGTATCCGAGCAGCCCATGCAGGCAAGTCCATAGATAGCCCTGTCGCCCTTGGCAGGCTTGGAAAGGCTGATGGCAAGCTTGGAATTATCCATGCGTGGAGGGCGCTTATTGCCCCTATGGCACGCCGCCAGTGCCAGCATAGCCAGCGCCATCGCACCCCATGTTTTGATTTTCATTGTCATATTACTCATTAATCTAGCTAAATTTTCTGCAAAACTACTATAAATATTTGAAAGTGCCAAATCATGAAGCCCCAAAATAGAAAAACAAAGCAATTATCTAAAAAAAAACGACTCGAAATTTTGTATTGTCTGTAATTCTCTGTAACTTTGCAGCCGTTTTCGGAAATTCAACTCCGCAATTTAATAAAACTAGGATAATAGATAAAAAACAGATATGACAGATAATACGAACAAGCACACCTTGCCTATCTGGACTGAGGTGGAATACACAGCATTATGTAAGAACCCATACTTATCTACTCCTTTCTTCATTCCTAAGGAGTCGAAAGTATTCCTTTGCCGCGAAGATGGCAGCAAGGAGGAACAGAGAATGATTTTCCTCGTTTTCAAATCGGCTTCTGCTGCCGAAGAGGACGAATGGGAAGATGACCCAATGCCGGGTCTGATTCAGGTGAAACCACTTGAGGACGACGATACGGAGGTTTACGAACCTGCCAGCGTGGTTTATCTGGGACAGGACATCGACGACTTCATTCAGGTAGCTGCCGAGGATGACAGCACCATCACCTTCGACATCTACTGGCGCCATGGCGACGTGAAGGTGGAGAAGGCAGAGAAAACCGACGATGGTTTTGTTTGCAAGAAGGAAGACTTCGGCGACGAGGGCTTGCGCCTGACTCTGATTCCTGAGGAGGGTGAGCCTTTCACCATGAACCTTGTGATTCCTTACATCGGTTTCTCGCTCTATGATGCTGAGAACAACAAGGTGCACGAGGAGATTGAGATTCCTCACGACCAGGTAGATAACTACCGCTATGAGTTTGTGGGCGATGACAACAACGACCGTTTCACCCTGCAACTCGACGAGAACAAACTGATTTATCTCTGCGTTTTGCGCCACGAGGATGCCCAGTTGGTGGTACGCGACCAACGCCAGCGCCTTGCTGTGGTTGACCAGATTCCATCTGAGGGCAAGTTGAGCGAGCTGATGATGAATGCCCACTCTGCACTCATCAAGAACAAGAACTATCGTTGGCGCATCAATATTGCAGGCAGCTCTATCGCCCACGAAGCAGAAATGGAAATCAATCCAGAAAGTCTCGTAGCCTTTGTTAAGGAGCAGATGGCTAAGGGCATCGACATGGATACCCTGGGACAACAGCTCATTGCCATGGAGCAGAAATATCTGTTCCAGTGGTTCTGGCTGAAAGACAGCGACTGGAGTCACGACGACCCTATGTTCGATATGTTCATGAACCAGCTTGTAGCCTTCTCGTTCGTTACCCAGAAGCCAATTCAGGGCGACCAGTTGCAGGCTCGCAACAACAAGCGCAAAATCAAGCGTTGCGCCAAGCTCATCAAGGCTCATCAGAAGGGTGAAATCAGCCTCTGGGATGAGGAAGAGGAGCAGCGCAAGGAGATTCTCCATCTCTTCAGCACCTTCCACAGTCCTTTTGTAGAGACACTGGAATCACTGAAAGATGAAGAAGGAGAAGAATAAAGTGGTATGAGAATTTTATAAGGGTTTTATAAGACCCTTATAAAATATCGAGTTACAAAATATCGAGTTACAAGACATCGAGGAGTTCCTCGAATCTTGAAATACGACGGAGCTTGGGATGTTTAAATTCCTCTGTCTTTTCATGCGCCCATGTGGTATGAAAGGGGATATGGACAGCCGAAGCTCCGATTTTTAATGCCGGAGCAATATCGCTCTTGAAACTGTTGCCTACCATCACGAGTTCATCAGGATTCTCAGCGGAATTATGCGAGAAGATTCGTAAGCGCATAGCTTCAAAGATGGATGGTGCAGAAGAATATTTCTGCATCGATTCCAAGCCAATAGAGATATGCCGTTTGTCCAAAGGATTGCGTTGCAAGATGAAAGGAACAGACGTAACAAACTCTCCTGCATTTGGCTATTGTGATACTCAGAAGATATACTACTTTGGATATAAACTCCACGCTATCTGTGGGTTAAGTGGAGTCATCCACTCGTATGACTTGAGTCCAGCTAATGTTCATGACATTCATTTTCTTAAAGATGTAAAGTTTCAATTCCATGACTGTTTACCCGAATCATCGGGAAAATTAGCGCATTCACAGTCTTGCTGTATATAAACTATGTAAACAATAGACCGATTGGCTGGGTTAAGTATGCGCTAAACTAATTCCGCCAACGGGTAGTAGATAATTAACATATTCCCACTTGATGGGGGCTTCTCGCCCCCTCGGTGTTTTCAGGTATAGATTATTAAGTCTGAACCCCCTCAGACTTTTGCACTTCTATTGAGAACTTGCCCTCTTCCTTTTTATCATCCATTCTGGTTCTGGCGCATATCGCTTATCATACAAGAGTTCAACTGTTCCATAATTTTTCACCTCAATTTTCGGAACTTTCAAATGATTTGGTACTTTATCTCTTGAATCATACTTATAACAGACTGTTATCATTTTTTCTAGATTCTCAATGTCTACATTCTTTGCGATATGCAATTTCTCAAGTTGGTCTTGCCAAAGATTTATACCTATGCGAGTGTATTCTCCCGGACCTACAATATGCGTGTTATGCTGGTATCCCCAAAATCTGGCATCACAGCTAATCTCAAATCCTTTATACTTAATATAAAATGCAGATTTGGTATCCCCCCAACCATAAATTCCATAAAACGGGAAAAAAATAGAATCTTTGCTTCCATTTCTAAATTTTAATACATAGGTAATTTCCCTACTATAATCCAAATGTTTTGCTCCTTTTGGATAATTATCAACTAAATTTGCACACACACAAATAAATCTTGGTTCATTTTTATCGCAAGATATAAATAATAAAAGACCTAATATAAAAATAATGTACTTCATATTTTTTGTTTTTATGTTTAAACTTCCATACAATACCATAATCACTCTGTTTCTTTATGATTAATGCTGCAAATATTCACTTGCTCGTTCCTTTTCTAAATCTAAGAGTTGTCTATCAAGCCATATGTGACACCATCCTGATGTCCTTTTCTCTTCAAGGACAGTATATTGCCCATATCGTCATAAGTATATGAGGCATCATAGTATAAAGGATGCTCATATTGAAGAGATTGCATGTATTGATCCTTTGCAGCCAAGAGCGTACATTATTCCTTTCGGGGGAACTTTAGTGTTTTTACATGACTATAGTCATCAAATTCAACAAATATCGTTGCCCCATAAATATAATCAATCTTTTCTCTCTTGGTAATATTGATTGGTGGAGTTTCTAAACGACTCTCCACAGCATCCGCAGGATCATATCGATAGTAAATTTTGATTTTTCTATCCAAATCTTTTATATCTATATATTTGTCTAAATGCAACCTATATAAACTCTCAGAATATATGGTTACACCTATTCGCACACTATCGTGAGGTGGTACAATGCGCGTCCCCAAATGGGGATACCAAAATCTTGCAGGACATTCCATTTCGTACTTTCCATTTTTAACGATAAAATGAGACTTCAGATACATGCCTCCACTTAATCCATTACAAGGTATATAAACAGAATCATCGCTACGATTGTAAAATTTTAAGATACAACAAATGTCCCTACTTTCAAAATCCATCTCTTTTACTCCTTTTGGATAATTATCAATCATACTATAATAAACACAAGAATATTTTGGCAAATTGTCGGTGCAAGATGTGATGCAACCTAAAATGACTATAAATATTATTTTTTTCATACCTTAAATCTTTATTATTATTTTTGAATACCGATATATCAAGAATATCCTATAGATACCTCAAATCCGCAACCTATAGGGTTTAGTGGGATTTTGCTTGCAAAGCGACAA
>USJX01000058.1 GCA_900555035.1 uncultured Prevotella sp. | reverse complement strand
AGATTAATATCCTCGATACTCCTGGACACTCTGACTTCGGTGGTGAGGTGGAGCGCGTGCTCAACATGGCAGACGGATGCCTCCTCCTCGTCGATGCTTTCGAGGGTCCGATGCCTCAGACTCGTTTCGTGCTGCAGAAGGCTTTGCAGCTCGGACTGAAGCCTATCGTTGTAGTTAATAAGGTAGATAAGCCTAACTGTCGCCCTGAAGAGGTGTACGAAATGGTGTTCGACCTGATGTGCGACCTCGATGCTACTGAGGAACAGCTTGACTTCACTGTAGTTTACGGTTCGGCAAAGAATGGCTGGATGAGCGATGACTACAACAAGCCAACAGACAACATCGATTATCTGCTCGACAAGATTGTGGAGATTATCCCGGCTCCTAAGCAGCTGGAGGGTACTCCTCAGCTCTTGATCACATCTCTTGACTATAGCTCTTACACCGGTCGTATCGCCGTAGGTCGTGTACACCGTGGTACTTTGAAGGATGGCATGAACATCACTATCTGCCATCGTGACGGTACCCAGGAGAAGACTAAGATCAAGGAACTCCATACCTTCGAGGGTATGGGTCATAAGAAGACAGACCATGTGGATTCTGGCGACATCTGTGCCGTTGTCGGTTTGGAGAAGTTCGAGATTGGTGATACCATCTGCGACTTCGAGAACCCAGAACCACTTCCTCCAATCGCTGTTGATGAGCCTACCATGAGTATGCTCTTCACCATCAACGATTCTCCTTTCTTCGGTAAGGAGGGTAAGTTCTGTACATCTCGTCATATCCAGGAGCGCTTGAACAAGGAGTTGGAGAAGAACCTCGCTCTTCGTGTTCAGCCTTACGAGGATACCACTGATAAGTGGATTGTTTCGGGCCGTGGTGTGCTCCATCTCTCTGTGCTCATCGAGACCATGCGTCGTGAGGGCTATGAACTTCAGGTAGGCCAGCCACAGGTTATCTACAAGGAGATTGACGGTGTGAAGTGTGAGCCTATCGAGGAGTTGACCATCAACGTACCTGAGGAGTTCGCTTCTAAGATGATTGATATGGTTACCCGTCGTAAGGGTGATATGACCTCTATGTTGAACATGGGCGACCGTGTGGATATCGAGTTCGATATTCCTTCACGTGGTATCATCGGTCTTCGTACCAATGTGCTCACTGCTTCTCAGGGTGAGGCTATCATGGCCCACCGTTTCAAGGAGTATCAGCCATACAAGGGCGAGATTACCCGCCGTTCCAACGGTAGCATGATTGCGCTGGAGACAGGTACTGCCTATGCTTACGCCATCGATAAGCTGCAGGATCGCGGTAAGTTCTTCATCGACCCAGGTGAGGAGGTTTACGGCGGCGAGGTTGTTGGTGAGCATGTTCACGACAACGACCTGGTGGTTAACGTAACTAAGGCAAAGCAGCTGACCAACGTGCGTGCTTCCGGTTCTGATGATAAGGCTCGCGTGATTCCAAAGACCGTGATGAGCCTTGAGGAGTGCCTGGAGTACATTCGCGAGGATGAGTACGTAGAGGTAACTCCTAAGAGTATGCGTATGCGCAAGGTGATTCTCGATCACTTGGAGCGCAAGCGTAGTAATAAGGATTAAGCTATAGCTTATATATAAATGGATCCGTGAGAAATCCCCTCTTGCCGATTGCCCTGGGCAGTCTGCTTGCAGGGGATTCTTTTTTAATGTATGCGTATGTGGTTGTGGAAATTCTTTAGAAAGTTTTCTTTGCCCTGTTCTCTGGCATTGGGAGCCGTGGGCTATCTGATTTTCGCCAATATTCCTTTTCTGGAACCTTTGGGCGATGCGGTGGGACCGAAGCTGGTGGATATGATGCCGTTGGTGCTCTTTGCCTTGCTCTATGTTACCTTCTGTAAGATTGAGATCAAGGAGATGAAACCGAAGGCTTGGCATTTTATCCTGCAGCTCATCCGAACCAGTCTGGCACTGATGATGGTGGTGCTTATCTTCGAATTCGGAGATAATTATGAAACCAAGCTGGTGCTCGAAGGTGCTTTCATCTGTTTTATCTGTCCTACGGCGGCTGCCGTGGCTGTGGTGACGGAGAAGTTGGGTGGAAGCATCGGCTCGTTGACAACTTATACGGTGATAGCCAATGTCTTTACGATGGTTATCATTCCTAGTCTTTTCCCGATGGTGGAGAAGGGGGCAGATGTTTCCTTTCTTTTTATGAGTGCGATGGTGTTCCGAAACGTAACCACGGTACTGGTGGTTCCTTTGCTTCTGGCTTTGCTGAGCCGCAGGTTTCTGCCTAAATGGGTGGATAAGGTGAAGAGCGTGAAGGATCTGGGCTTCTATATGTGGTGCTTCAACCTTACTATCCTGATGGGCGAGACGGTTCGCAATATCCTCCATGCCGAGGTTTCGGGATGGATTCTTGCCTTGCTGCTCATCGTTCCGCTCTTTGTCTGTATTGTCCAGTTTGCCATCGGTAAGGCGGTGGGCAGACATTATGATGCGAGCATCAGTGCCGGTCAGGCGTTGGGACAGAAGAATACCATTGTGGGCATCTGGCTCACCCTCACCTTCCTGAATCCTCTTGCCGCCGTAGCACCGGGTGCCTATGTGGTTTGGCAGAACCTGGTGAATGGCTGGCAGCTATGGTATAAGGAGAAATACGGAAGACTGAAGTGGTAGCAATAAAAATAAGGGTGTGGCATGAATCGATGCCACACCCTTATTTTTTTATAGAGGATTCTATAGAGGATTCTATTTACTTGTAGAAATAAAGATGCACTCGATGGTTACGTTGCCATCCATCCATTTGGCTGGGATGGTGTAGGTGCCATCCTTGGCTATGGCAGTCTTCTTGATGCTTTCTACCTGGTCGCCATGCGTGATGGTGAAATCGCCATAGGTGAATCCTGGAGCTGGAACCATCTTTACCTTGAATGCCTTGCCGTATGCCACCTTGTGGTTGTTGAGGGTAGTGCCGTCGGCGGCTGTTACCATACCATTACGGTTAGCCTCGGTTACGGATACAAAGTCGCTGTGTGCCTTCTGCTTCGTGGCTCCGGCATCCTTCTTCAAGGTGATGCGAGGCGCATTGGTCAGGTGGATGTTGATGTCATCGATATACACCACGGCATCCTGCTTCATGTCGTGAGGTGACTCGGCATGGGGAACTACTACCAGGCTGTAGATATCCACACCCTCGGCACTCTTGATAGGGAATACGGCATCAGCCCACTGACCGGCTGGAACCGGAGTGGTGGATTTAATCCAAAACTGCTCTACTTCCTGCGACTGGCCGGCTCTGTCGCGGCGCTTGCCCAGTCCTACCAACATCACACGACCCTCCATCGGTCTGTTAATCAGCACATGTACCACCTTGCCCGAAGGACCGAGGATGATAGGCTGCTTCAAATCGATTCTTGCACCAAAGATGTTGGATGCAAAGCGGGAACGCTGGAAGGCCAGCACCTTTTTGTTCGGATTGTTGGTCTGGTCTGGATTATCCGTTACGGCACAATTGCCTGCAAGCTCACCGGTGCGGAAAGGAGAATGCTCCCATCTGTCGTAAACTCCCACGGATTTGTAATCCTGGGTGTCGAACTTAATTTCTTGTCCCATTGCAGCCAATGGTAACAAACACAATGCTATGAGTAATTTCTTCATATTCTTAGTGTAGAGTCAAAGTTTAAAATACTTTTATGGAATGTAACAATGGGCAAGCCTTGCTGTCGTCGATGACAACCTTTAGGCCTTTCACCTGATAACCCTTGCCGTAACTGTCGGATGTGCTGCCGTTCAACGGGATGATGCGCTTGTATCCGATGGTTGTGGTGGTGCACTTCTCAGCGATAGGTTTCCATGTCTTTCCGTCTTCAGAGATTTCGATATGGAACTTTCTTACTCGCTGACCCTTGCGGATGTACTCCATCATATCCACATAGCGAACGGTCTGTGGTTTGTCCCAGTTGAAGGTGATGGTAGCTTGCTTCACGCCATCATCAGTAGCCCAATAGGTATTCTTGTTGTTATCGGTCAGGTTCTTGGCTGCATAGTTGCGGTTGGCACCAGCCTTTCGGGTGTTGCTTACAGTAACCTTTGCCTTCTGTGCCAGGTCCTTGCCGAGACGGGTACGAATCATGTTGCCCATATCCTTGAGGACACGGACGTCAATCTCTGGCAACAGACCACTCTTGTCTGGAGGGCAGTTGAGAATCAAGGTAGCATTTCTACCTACAGTCTCCAGATACATCTGGAAGAGTCGCTCTACAGAGAGAGGCTTCTCGCCCTCGTGCCAGAACCATCCCTTGTCAGTAAGTTTGGCATCGCTCTCTCCCGGGTCCCACTGCCATCCGTCTTCGGTACCATACATACCATTGCTTTCAGGAGCATAACCTCTTTCGTCGGTGAGCCAGTTTGTTTCGCCAGCCCATCCTGCCTCGTTACCAATCCATCTTGATTCAGCGCCCACACCCCAGAGGATGATGTCTGGGCAAACCTTGTGGATAGAATCTCTGAGGTTAGGAATGTCATAATAGGTAGAACGGTCTACATTGACGGTGGTATTGCGTCCGCCGTAGTATCCGTCGCCACCGTTGGCACCGTCGAACCACATTTCGAACTGGTCTTTACCATACTGAGCCAATTCAGCGCACTGGCGGAGGAAAACGTCGTTGACATATTTCTCTGTGCCGTAGTATTTGCTGTTTCTGTCCCATGGAGAAACATAGAAACCATACTTCATTCCCAAGCTTCGGGCAGCCTTGGCAAAGTCGCGTGGAATGTTGGTGGTCTTACCGTTCTCATTGCCGGCATTGACGATGGAATGGTCAGTAGTAGATGTAGGCCAGAGGCAGAAACCGTCATGATGCTTGACTACAGCTATACCGCCCTTCATGCCAGCAGCCTTTACAGCCTTGAGCCATTGAGTAGGGTTAGGCTTCTTGGTAGGTGCAAAAAGGGTTACGTCTTCACTTCCCAAGCCCCATTCTCTGTTGGTATAGGTGTTCATCCCGTAATGGAAGAAGGCATAGAATTCTGTCTCCTGCCATTTCATCTGGCGATCGCTAGGAACAGGGAACACAGCTGTAGGCTCGTTGTCCGGATTAGGTAACGACTGCTGCTTAACTTGGAATACACTCTGAGAGTGGCCAGCCATGGTAGACATGATGAAGGTCACTCCAAACAAAACTTTTTTGATGTTCATGGTTGTTGTATTAAAATCGATACACTTTATTCTTGCCACAAAAAGAAGTTGATAATTGTTAGTTATTGTCGTTATTGGTTATTGTCGTTAATATATATTATCTTATGCAAAGATAATGCAAACGAGCGCAATGAAAGCTAGCTTTCAAATTGCCGAGTGTAGCTTATCTTATGCAAAGATATGAGTTTTCGGAAAAGTTTCAAAACTTTTCTGGTTAATTAAATATAAACGCCCGCAATTTGTGGTTGCGGGCGTTCATATATGATTAATCCTGTGTAGGATAAATCAAGTTAGCTTCTGTGATACAGTTGAGCACCTCTTCGAGATATTTCTTCGATTCGTACTTAGCCATAGGCAGGTCGTGGAGCAGATAGTTGCCGCAATCCTTGGCTGCCTGTCCAGGAATTTCGCCTTCGAAATCGGCAATGAACTGGAAGGTACGCTTCATCAGTTCTACGATGTCCTTGCTCTCCAGATCGCCACGGATGAGGAGGTAGTTGCCGGTAAGGCATCCCATTGGTCCCCAATAGATGATGCGGTCTTTCCACTCCTCGTCGTTACGCAGGTAAGTGGCAGCCAGGTGCTCGATGGTATGGATGGCACCGTTGTGGAGGCATGGCTCCTGGTTAGGTACCTTCATGCGGATATCGAAAGTGGTGACTACTTCTCCGCCTACCTCGTCCTTGCGGCTTACGTAGATGCCGCGGAGCAACTTGTTATGATTGATTGTAAAACTTGGAATCTTATTCATATAGTTTATAATTTACAATTTATAGTTTACAGACTTTCCAGGAAAGCCTTGGTGACATTGAACGAGCCTTCTGCCATCTTAGCCCAGAAGTCGAAGTACTGCTGTGCCTTGGTATCCTTCAGAGGAACATCGCTGATGATGCGGAAGGAGATGAAAGGAGTCTTGTAGATGTGGCAGGTCTGTGCGATGGAGCAGCTTTCCATATCCACAGCCATGGCATGAGGGAAATGTTCCAGGATGGAGCGCATCTTCTCCTTGCTGTCTACAAACCATTCGCCGCTAACAATCTGTCCGGCATGAATCTTCGGATGCTGGTTGGCGGGCAGTTCATTGATGGCAAGTGCTTTCTCCACATACTCCTTTGGAGTCTTGAAGGTGGCTGGCATACCGAGAATCTGTCCAAACTCGCATTCATCACCGCAGTAGGCATCGTGATAAACACAGTTGGTTGCCACTACTACTTCAGTAACATTGAGGTTGATGTCTGCACCGCCAGCCACTCCCGAAGAAATCACGAGGTCCGGGTGATAATTATCAATCATTTCCACAGCTCCGATAGCGCTGTTCACCTTTCCAATGCCACACTGCTGCATCACCACCTCGTTCTCGCCGATTTTTCCGATGACGAAGTCCTTATGATTCTTTCGCTCTGTCTGCGATTCTGTCAATAATGTCTTGAGTTGCGCGAACTCCTTGTCCATCGCAACGATAATTCCTATTCTCATTTCTACTGATTTATTCTGATCTCTACTGATTTCTTTTCCCGTTTGAAAAAATTAGAAGTTCACGCCGAAGTTGAAGATCAAGGCTCTGTTTCTTGCCTTGTCAAAATCATCGTGGCAGATGTTGGCAAGTCCCAGGTCGTAGCTGAGGTCGGCATAGAACATGTCGTAGCCCAAGCCACATCCGATGCGCAGACCGCCGTCGAATCTTCTGAAGTTGTTGCTTCTGAAGGAACTCTGAGCCTCACGCTCGGCAAAGTTCTTGATTTTGCCGCCCACGCCCATGGCGAAATATCCACCGGCAAATGGTTCTACGGTGAATTCATCATCCACCTCGTACTTGTATTTCACGAGCACCGGAATCTCCAGGTAGTTGAGGTCGTAGGTCATCTTCTTACCTCCCTCCAAATTTTTCTTTCCACCTTTTTCTATATAGTAGAGACCCGTCTCCATGAATACAGGTGTTGACTCGCTGAGCGCAAAACCGCCAACGACACCCACGTTGAGACCGGTCTGCCAATTGCCGCCATCCAGACGCGCATCGTCGGAAGTGACGTAGGTGAAGGCAGGACCAAGGCGCACACCCAGGTAAGCCTCGCCCAGATAGCTGTTGAAGTGGTAGTCGAGATGACCCGTCTTCTCGTTGTAGTATTGACTATTCTTATAGTTCTGTGCTGATGATGGGAGTGCTATCATGAGCATTGCCATCAGGAAGAATACAATTCTTTTCATGTTTTTGTTTCTTTTATTTTAATGTTACTATCTATTATAACGTATAGGGGTGAAGAAATATTGTCTTATCAATGCAAAGGTAATATATTTTAAGAAAGTCGCTGCGAGGGAATCCCTAAAAGATGGGGGAAAAACCCTACTGGAGTTTCCCGAGGGGGGTATAAACCAGTTTATGCGATAAAAAAAGTAAAAAGTTTCTTTTTTTATTTTGTAGATTCTTCTTTTCTCATTATCTTTGCATCCAAATTATAAACGTTTATATTGGAAAATGAATTTTTTGAAGAAGTATCTGCTAGATATTCTAGTGGTGATTGTTTTTGCGGTGATTTCCTTCGTGTATTTCATGCCAGCCGACATGGACGGACGAATCCTGTTCCGTCACGACTCTGCGGCAAGCAAGGGATTGGGACACGAGAAGGAACTCTTCCAGCAGCAGACCGGCGAGACGACTCGCTGGACTAACTCCGTGTTTGGTGGTATGCCAACTTACCAGATGTCGCCTTCGTATGGAAGTACCAAGGTGCTCGACCAGGTGACGAAGGCTTATCATCTGTGGTTACCCGACTATGTATGGTATGTGTTTGTCTATCTCCTGGGCTTCTATATCATGCTGCGAGCCTTCGATTTCCGACAGTCGCTGGCGGCACTGGGAAGTATCATCTGGGCATTCTCATCCTACTTCTTTATCATCATCGCCGCCGGTCATATCTGGAAGGTGTGGGCACTTGCCTATCTGCCGCCAATGATTGCGGGCGTGGTGCTGGCTTACCGGGGTAAGTATTTGAAAGGCTTGCTCCTCACGGCCATCTTCTCGGCTTTCGAGGTGAATGCCAACCACGTGCAGATGACTTACTACTATCTCTTCATCATCCTCTTCATGGTGATTGCCTACTTGGTGGATGCCATCAAGAAGGGAGAACTCTCCCGCTTCGGAAAGGCTACGGCGGTGTGCGTGGTGGGTGCCCTCATCGGTATCTCGCTCAACCTCTCGAACCTTTATCACACCTGGCAGTATGGTCAGGAAACCATGCGCGGTAAGAGTGAACTGGTGAAGAAAAACGTTGCCAATCAGACCAGTAGCGGATTGGATAGAGACTATATTACCCAGTGGAGTTACGGTATTGACGAAACCTGGACTCTGATGATTCCTGATGCCAAGGGTGGTGCCTCTGTGCCGCTTTCTCAAAACGAGAAGGCGATGGAGAAGGCTGACCCTAACTTTGTGCAGATTTATCAGCAGTTGGGCCAGTACTGGGGCAACCAGCCTGGCACGAGCGGTCCGGTTTATGTGGGTGCCTTCGTCTGCATGCTCTTCATCCTGGGTCTCTTTATCGTAAAGGGTCCTATGAAGTGGGCTTTGCTGGCTGCCACCATCTTGAGCATCCTGCTCTCCTGGGGTAGAAACTTCATGCCGTTTACCAATTTCTTCCTGGATTATATCCCGATGTATGCCAAGTTCCGAACGGTGGCATCCATCCTCGTGATCGCCGAGTTTACCATTCCGTTGCTGGCGATGATGGCACTGAAGAAACTGGTGGATGAGCCTGAGGTGCTGACTACCAAGATAAAATATGTATATGCCAGCTTGGGTCTGACGGCAGGTTTCTGCCTGCTTTTCGTCCTGATGCCAGGTGTATTCTTCCCTGATTTCATCTCCGTGCAGGAGACCCAGGCGCTGCAGCAGTTGCCTGCCGAATATCAGGGTCCGCTGATGAGCAACCTCATCGAAATTCGTAAGGGCATCTTTACATCCGACTGCTGGCGCTCGTTCTGGATTATTCTGGTAGGCTTTGCCTTCCTGATGCTTTACAAGATGAAGAAGTTGGGTGCAGAGTTCATGATTGCCGGTATCGCCGTGCTCTGTCTGGTAGATATGTGGATGGTGAACAAGCGTTATCTCTACGATGATATGTTTGTAGATAAGATTGAGCGTGATGCACCTCAGCAGATGACGGAGACCGACAAGATTATCTGCCGTGACAAGGCACTCGACTTTCGTGTGCTCAATCTGGCATCGAATACCTTCAATGAGAACGAGACCTCTTACTATCATAAGAGCATCGGCGGTTATCATCCAGCCAAGTTGCGCCGTTATCAGGAGATGATTGATGCGCATATCGCTCCGGAGATGCAGAAGACCATGCAGGCTGTGGCTGCTGCCGGTGGCGACATGACCAAGGTGAACGGCGACAGCATCTTCCCTGTGTTGAACATGCTGAACACCAAATATTTCATCATGCCTCTGCAGGGCGGTCAAACCGTTCCGGTGCAGAATCCATACGCTTACGGCAATGCCTGGTTTGTGGATGAGGTGAAGTATGTGAACAATGCCAACGAGGAAATCGAGGGCGTGGGCAAGGTGAACCTGCGCCATGTGGCTGTGGCTGATGCCAAGTTCAAGGAGCAGTTGGATCAGAGCGTAAAGCAGGATGATACTTCGGTAGTGAAGATGATTCAGTATAAGCCAAACAACCTGACTTACGAGGTGAAGTCAAGCAAGGGTGGTGTCATCGTCTTCTCTGAGATTTACTATCCGGGCTGGACCGCTATGGTGGATGGAGAGCCTGTGGAACTGGGCAGAGTGGATTATATTCTGCGTGCCCTGAACGTGAAGGCAGGCAGCCACAAAGTGGTGCTCGACTTCCATCCTCAGTCGCTGAAGAACACCGAGACCATCGCTTACATCGGTTACGGCGTTCTCGTACTCCTTATTATAATAGGTATAGGAGTGGAAGTGAAGAGACGCAAGAAGACTTCCCTGGAAGTGAAGGAATAAAAAGAAGCCGAGAAAATGCTGTTTCGAACAGAAATAGAGATTCCGAAGGCCGACTTCGAGATACAACCGGCAGAGCAAATGCTCTTTGTGGGCAGTTGCTTTGCCGACAATCTGGGTCGCAGGTTTGTGGAAAACCGCTTTCGGGCCACGGTGAATCCCTTCGGGGTGATGTATAATCCGGCAAGCATTCTCCATACCGTGGAGAAGAGTCTGGAGGTTCAGCCTCGTGTGGCTGTGTTTACGCTGGGTACGAACCACGTGTATATCCTGAAGGAAACGGGCGAAATAGTGGATAACTGCCAAAAGCGTCCGCAGCGCCTTTTCGAGGAAAGGGAATTGAGCGTGGAGGAATGTGCCGGGTATCTGCAGAAGGCCGTTGATTTGCTGAAAGCTGAAAAGGTGATTATAACCGTCAGTCCCATCCGCTATGCCAAATACGGCTACCACGGAAGCCAGCTTTCGAAGGCAACGCTTCAGTTGGCTGCAGATAAACTGGTGAAGGCGAATCCGGGAGTGGTGAGTTATTTCCCTGCTTACGAAATCATGAACGATGAGCTTCGTGATTACCGTTTCTACCAGGAAGACATGCTGCATCCGAGCCAGCAGGCTGTGGAGTATATCTGGGAAAAGTTCCGTGCCGCCTATTTCGGCAAAGCCGCAGAACAGTTTCTGGAAGACTGGAGACCCATCCGGGAGGCACTCGGCCACAAGCCCTTCCACCCCGAAAGCGAGGAACATCAGAAGTTCATCGCCCGGACGGAAGAGAAGAAAAGACAATTTGAGGAGAAATATCATCTTCTATAAAATAAAGATGATTTTCTCTTATTGATAATAGAAACATTAAAGTATAAAGACAATGACATATACTATTGAAAAGGTAACCACACTGATAGGTGCGCGTCGCTATGGAGACAATGATACCAGCATCGGTTTTATCCTGACCGATAGTCGTTCACTTTGTTTCCCAGAGGAAACTCTGTTCTTTGCGCTCAAGTCTGAGCGTAATGACGGTCACAACTACATTCCGGAGTTGTATCGTCGTGGAGTCAAGAACTTTGTGGTGACAGATGTCCCTAAGGGATATGCTTCTGATTATCCGGGAGCCAACTTCCTGAAGGTTGTCAACACGCTGGAGGCTCTCCAGCGCCTGGCAGAACGTCATCGTGATGAATTCAACATCCCTATCGTGGGTATTACGGGTTCTAATGGCAAGACCATGGTCAAGGAGTGGCTTTATCAGCTGCTCTCACCAAGCATGTTCGTCACCCGCAGTCCTCGCAGTTATAATTCGCAGATAGGTGTGCCATTGTCGGTTTGGCTGATGAACGAGCAGACCCAGGTGGGTGTGTTCGAGGCTGGTATCAGTCAGCCGGGCGAGATGCTTGCCCTGCGCGACATCATTCAGCCTACCATCGCCGTACTCACCAATGTGGGTTCTGCCCATCAGGAGAACTTCTCTTCCCTGGAGGAGAAGTGCCGCGAAAAGCTCATCCTCTTCCATGATGCAGAGACCGTGGTTTACGATGGTGATGATGAACTGATTACCAAGGTGATGGCTGAATATCCTGATTACAAGGGTGAAAAACTCTTCTGGTCGCTCAAGAACCCTGAGGCTCCTTTCTATGTGAAGAACATCGAGAAGCAGCAGAGCGTGAGCGTCATCACCTATATATATAAAGGTGAGATAGACAGCTTCTCCATCCCATTCATCGATGATGCATCTATCCAGAACTCCATCATCAGTGCAGTGGTGGCTTCGAAACTCGGTGTTTCTGCCGAAGATATCGACAAGCGCATGGCAAAGTTGGAACCTGTGGCGATGAGACTGGAAGTGAAGGTGGGACAGCATGGCTGCACCCTTATCAACGACAGTTACAACAGCGACATCAATTCGCTCGACATCGCCCTCGACTTCATGAACCGCCGCCCAGACCATCGTGGCCGTCGCCATACGCTGATATTGAGCGATATCTATCAGAGCGGTCTGTCTCCTGAGGCTCTCTATAAGGAGGTGAGCGACCTGGCACGCAAGCGTGGCGTGGTGAAGTTCATCGGTATCGGTCCAGAACTCTGCCAGCAGCATGATGCCATTCAGATTTCAGAAAAGTTCTTCTTCCAGGATGTGGAGGAGTTTATCAAGAGCGAGGTGTTTGCATCGCTTCGTGACGAGGTAATCCTGTTGAAGGGTGCCCGCCAGTTTGGTTTCGACCAGTTGACGGAGCTGCTGGTTCAGAAGGTACACGAAACCACGCTCGAAGTGAATCTGAATGCCGTGGTAGCCAATCTGAACTACTACCGTGCATTTATGAAGCCGGAGACCAAACTGGTCTGCATGATCAAGGCAGACGGTTATGGAGCAGGAGCCGTGGAGATTGCCAAGACCCTGCAGGACCACCGTGTGGATTATCTGGCCGTGGCAGTAGCCGATGAGGGAGTTACCCTTCGCAAGAACGGCATCACCAGCAACATCATGATCATGAACCCTGAGATGACCGCCTTCAAGACCATGTTTGATTACGACCTGGAGCCAGAGGTATATTCCTTCCGTCTGCTAGATGCGCTGATCAAGGCAGCCGAGAAGGAGGGAGTCACCGGCTTCCCTGTCCACATCAAGCTGGATACAGGTATGCATCGTCTGGGCTTCGACCCTGAGAACGATATGGAGGAGCTGATAGGCAAGCTGAAGCATCAGAATGCCATCATCCCTCGTTCGGTGTTCTCTCATTTCGTGGGCAGTGATGCCGATTGCTTCGATGATTTCTCAGCCCATCAGTTTGAGTTGTTCGACAAGGGCAGCAAGCAGTTGCAGGCAGCCTTCGACCATAAGATTCTGCGCCATATCTGCAATTCGGCAGGTATTGAGCATTTTCCGGAGCGCCAGTTGGATATGTGCCGCCTGGGATTGGGCCTTTACGGCATCAACTCACGCAACAACGAGACCATCAACTGCGTGAGCACCCTGAAGACCACCATCCTGCAGATGCATAACATCAAGGCTGGGGATAGCGTGGGCTACAGCCGCAAGACCATCCTCGACAGAGACAGTGTCATCGCCGCCATTCCTATCGGTTATGCCGACGGCTTGAACCGTCATCTGGGCAATCGCCATGCCTACTGTCTGGTCAACGGTCAGAAGGCAGAGTACGTGGGCAACATCTGCATGGATGTAGCCATGATAGATGTAACCGACATCCACTGCAAGGAAGGTGATTCCGTAGAAATCTTCGGTGAGCACCTGCCGGTTCAGACGCTGAGCGATATTCTTGACACCATTCCTTACGAGGTACTGACCACCATCAGCAGCCGAGTGAAGCGAGTTTACTATCAAGATTAGGATAAAAAACGTTAGAAAAACGTACAAAAATAGAGAAATCCCGTCCGAAAAACTCGGATGGGATTTTTTTTTAGTAATATTTTCGATGAAAACGTATTAAAATTGAAGAAAAAAGTGTATCTTTGCAACCAACAAATCATCTAAAAACAGGTGAAGGGGTACACTTGCGTGTATTTCCTTAACTAATTAACAATTCAAAAGTAATAATGGAACAGGTATTTAGCTATATCATAAGCTTGGGAGCGAGCGTGATGATGCCAATCATCTTCACGGTCATCGGCTTGTGTATTGGCATGAAATTCGGAAAGGCTTTGAAGTCGGGACTCTTCGTAGGTGTGGGTTTCGTGGGCTTGGGTGTGGTTACGGCTTTGCTGACAACCAACTTCAACGACCCTTTGAAGGCAATCTCTGACATCTATCACCTACAGTTGAACGTGTTTGACATGGGTTGGCCTGCAGCCGCTGCCGTGGCTTATAATACAGCAGTGGGTGCCTTGATTATCCCAATCTGCTTGGGAGTCAACTTCCTGATGTTGATAACCAAGACCACCCGTACGGTGAACATCGACCTTTGGAACTACTGGCATTTTGCCTTTATCGGTGCCGTGGCATACTTCGTGATGGGTGAGAGTCTGCTTTGGGGTTACTTTGCAGCCATTGTCTGCTACATCATTACATTGGTATGTGCAGATTTGACCGCAGAGAAGTTCCAGAAGTACTACGACCTGGATGGTATCTCCATTCCGCAGCCATTCTGCCAGAGTTTCATGCCATTCGCCATCCTCTTCAACAAGGCAATGGATATGATTCCTGGTTTCTCTAAGCTCGATATCGATGCAGAGGGATTGAAGAAGAAGTTTGGCGTGCTGGGTGAACCATTGGTTTTGGGAGTCATCGTGGGTGCCTTGATTGGTTGGGCAGCACAGCTCGACATCAAGAAGGTGCTCTTCCTCGGTGTGACCATGGGAGCCGTGATGGAGCTGATTCCTCGTATCACTTCCTTGTTTATCGATGGATTGAAGCCTATCTCTGAGAAGACTCAGGAATTGGTGAAGACCAAGTTCAACGGCAAGAAGGTTCACATCGGAATGAGTCCTGCCCTGGTGATTGGTCATCCTACTACCCTGGTGGTATCGGTAATCCTGATTCCTGTGATTCTGGCCATCGCCGTATTCCTGCCAGGCAACCAGTTCTTGCCATTGGCATCATTGGCAGGTATGTTCTACCTCTTCCCAATGATCTTGCCATTTACCAAGGGTAATGTGGTGAAGACCCTGATTATCGGTTTGGTAGCCCTGATTATCGGTCTCTATTTCGTAACCGATATGGCTCCCGACTTTACGATGGCAGCCAACCAGGTTTATGCAGCCACAGGCGATAATGCCGCTCATATCCCTGACGGATTCGCAGGTGGTGCTCTCGATTTCGCCTCTTCTCTCTTCGGATGGGTTATCTATCGTGGCGTGAAACTCTCTTACATCGGTATGGGCGTGCTCACCATCATCACCATCGCCCTGATGGTTATCAACCGTCAGCGCATCGTGAAGGAAGAAAAGGCAGCAAAGAAATAAAAAAAATAAAATAAAATAGATTATGAAGAAGTTAACATTAATATTAGCAGCAATGGTATTAACAGCAAGTCAGGCTTTTGGCCAGTGTGGTAAGTGTGGATACGAGGTGAAGGCTGAGAATGCCTACACCAACTACAACGTTCGTTATGCTAGCAACCCAATGGATGCCAAGCATTACACAACAGATCGCCTCCGCAGCGAGTTCGCTATTGAGAAGGTGTTCGCTCCAGGTGAGGTAAACTGGACCTACACCATGTTCGACCGTTTCCTCATCGGTGGTGCAGAGCCAACAACCGCTCCTTTGAAGCTGACTTCTATTGCACCTCTCTATACAGACAAGCCAAACGACCAGAAGAACCTGCTCGACAACCGTGAGTTGGGTATCATCAACATCGGTGGCGAGGGTACAGTTAACGTGGATGGCAAGAAATATACCCTTGGTTTCCAGGAGGCTCTCTATGTAGGTCGTGGTGCAAAGAACATTGAGGTAAGCAGCAAGGATGCAGCCAAGCCAGCTAAGTTCTATATGAACAGTGCCTGCGCTCATCAGGCTTATCCTACCAAGAAGGTGACGCTGAAGGATGCCAACAACATCAAGGCTGGTAGCCTGAAGGAGAGCAACGACCGCGTGATTCATCAGTTGATCATCGATGGTGTGGCTGGTGTTCGCACCTGCCAGTTGCAGATGGGTGTTACCGAGTTGAAGGAGGGTTCTGTATGGAACACCATGCCAGCTCATACTCACCTCCGCCGCATGGAGACATACCTTTATTACAACGTACCAGAGGGTCAGAAGATTCTTCATGTAATGGGTGAGCCACAGGAGACACGTCCTATTTGGCTGAACAACGAGCAGGCTGTGATTGCACCAGAGTGGTCAATCCACTGTGCAGCCGGCACCAGCAACTATACCTTTATCTGGGGTATGGCAGGAGAGAATCTTATCTACAACGATATGCAGGTAGTGAAGATTCCTACATTGGAATAAATCACTAATATAATAAGGTGAAACCTGGTTTGAGGAAACAAGCCAGGCTTTGCCGTCTAATAACCGAATTAAATAACAAAAATAGATAAAACGCTTAAAAACTTAGACAAATGAGCTCTATTTCAACTAGTAAGATGTCCAACTTCCGTTGGGTGATTTGTGCGTTGCTCTTCATTGCGACCACAGTGAATTATATGGACCGTCAGGTTCTGTCGTTAACATGGAAAGACTTCATCGCTCCAGAATTCCACTGGACTGATGACGACTACGGTACGATTACCGGTCTTTTCTCCATCTTCTATGCCATCGCCAACCTCTTTGCAGGTAAGTTTGTGGATTGGATGGGCACCAAGAAGGGTTATCTGATTGCCATCTTCGTATGGTCAACGGGTGCCGTAATGCATGCCGGTTGCGGCTGGGTAGCTATGCAGATGGAGGGTTACGATTCTATCGAGGCACTCCGCATGGTACAGGCTGGCAGCGATGCAGCAGTAGCTATCGCCACCATCAGCGTATGGCTGTTCCTCTCTTGCCGCTTGATTCTTGCAGTGGGTGAGGCTGGTAACTTCCCTGCAGCCATCAAGGTAACAGCGGAGTATTTCCCAAAGAAAGACCGTGCGTTCTCTACTGCCATCTTCAACAGTGGTGCCTCTGTAGGTGCCTTGGCAGCTCCAGCTACCATTCCATTGTTGGCTCGCAGCATGGGCTGGGAGTGGGCTTTCATCATCATCGGTGTGCTCGGTTATGTATGGATGGGTCTCTGGATGTGGCTTTATGAGAAGCCATCTCAGAGCAAGCATGTAAATAAAGCTGAGCTTATTTACATTGAGCAGGATGAAGACCTTGACAAGGTTGAGGCTGAGAATCAGAACGCAGAGGCAACTGAGGAGAAGACCATCGGCTTCCTGAAGTGCTTCAGCTATCGCCAGACCTGGTCGTTCATCGTGGGTAAGTTGATGACTGATGGTGTATGGTGGTTCTTCCTCTTCTGGGCTCCAGCTTACTTCTCAGATCAGTATGGTTACTCTTCTGACTCAGGTATGGGTATTGCCCTCATCTTTACTCTTTATGCGATTGTAACCGTATTGAGTATTGGTGGTGGTTACTTGCCAACTTACTTTGTAGATAAGAAGGGTATGAATCCATATATCGGTAGAATGCGTGCGATGTTGATTTTCGCTTGCTTCCCATTGCTCGGTTTGATTGCTCAGCCTATGGGTGAGTACAGTGCATGGTGGCCAGCTATCATCATCGGTTTGCTCGGTGCAGGTCATCAGGCATGGTCAGCCAACCTTTATTCAACTATTGGTGATATGTTCCCTAAGTCAACCGTTGCAACCATCACAGGTATTGGTGCGATGGCAGGTGGTATCGGTTCATTCTTGATTAACAAGGGTTCCGGTATGCTCTTCACCTACGCAGAGGGTCAGGGTTCAGCCTTCACCTTTATGGGCTTCGATGGCAAGCCGGGAGCCTACATGATTGTATTCTGCATCTGTAGTGTGGCTTACCTGGTAGGCTGGTGCATCATGAAGGCATTGGTACCAAAGTACAAGCCTATTGTTGTGGAGTAGGGTTTATAGTTAACAGTTAATAGTTTATAGTTAACAGTTAATACGTAAACTAAATATTAAAAGCGCAATAAACAAAAACAGACCGACATGAACTCTCGTTCACATCGGTCTGTTTTTGTCACAACCACCTACTTCTTTTACGTGTTTTTATCACAATTGGTGTATAAGGAAATCCTTCTTGGGTCATTTTCAAGTCCTCGCCATCAAATTGAGTAATTTGAATCTCCGTATCATCCTTGATGTATTCACT
>USJX01000057.1 GCA_900555035.1 uncultured Prevotella sp. | reverse complement strand
TTCGAACCGCCGACCCTCTGCTTGTAAGGCAGATGCTCTAAACCAGCTGAGCTAAGCGCCCTTACTTTTCGTAAGCGGTTGCAAAGGTACTACAAATATTTGATTCCACCAAACTTTTTCCCGTTTTTTTTCATTTTTCTCTAAAAAACATGAAAAAAAGACACTCTTCCTGAAGAAAAGTGCCTTTTTATATAGGGTTTTACTCTGCAATCTGTACAGTAGCACGACGGTTATAAGAGTTTGGCTTCAACTCCTTCACACCTCCGTTTGCCTTGATTTCGATGTTATTCTTGTCGATACCCATCTTCACAAGCTGCTTTGCCAACTGCTCAGCACGCTTCTTAGAGAGTTTCTGGTTGAATGCCTTAGAACCTGTAGCACTATCAGCATATCCGGTAACCACCAACTTGGTATCATTTTCCTTTGCAAACTCAGCAAGAGCCTTCACATTTACCAAATCCTTCTTAGATGCAATAGAAGACTTGCCGATGTTGAAGAACACAGAAAGTGGTGTGTTGGCGAAAGCAGAAGCTCCCGACTCTGTCTTGGCTGCTGCATCATTCTTTGGCTGGCTCTCTACCAGCTTCTGCAAACGCTCGTTTTCAGCATTGGCATCTGCCAAGGCTGCATTCAAGGCATCAAGCTCTGCCTGGTGCTGTGCGTTGACTGCATCCATATCTGGAGCCTTCTTCCATTTTGCATTGCCCAGATTGAAACTTACACCCACCTCTGCATAGAAGTTGTTGCAACGGCGCTTCCAGCTCTGGTCGATAGAACCCTTGCAGTTGTCGATATTATGATCGAAGCTGTTCACACCAGCCTCAACAAAGATATTGGTCTTCTTGCCTACCTTCCAAGATGACTGAACACCGGCACTGTAATCCAATGCGTATGTATTGTAAGTCATTGAACGGCCCACACCGGCACCGGCAAAAGCCATCACGTTCCAGATGCGCCCCTCTCTGTAACCCTTGAAGAGGTTGCTCAAGTTGAACATCACCTGCTCATTGGCTACCCAATACTTGTTGCCATTGCCCTCGTTGGTACCATCATTCCAGTCGGCATCTACCTTCTTACCCCAGATACCCTGAACCTTGGTACGGAGACCGATGCTTGGTGTAAACCACTTACCGATAGCCAAAGATACACCAGGGTTAGAACGGAACTTCTTGAATGGGCTCTTGCTCATACCATGTCCTCTCTCCTCTGCAGAATACCATGCATTCCAATCTGCACCTGCCTGCAAGAACCAGTTGCTTCCAAAAGAATTGGTTGCAATACTGTACTTCTCATTAGGAGTTACATCCTGAGCCAAAGCTCCCATTGATACGCTAGACAATGCCAGCAAAGCTAATAACTTTTTCATTTCTTCTATTTTTTACTATTGGTTTACCTATACATTATTATATATATACATTAATAATATATATGTGTCTTCATATATTCCTTTTGTATATAGTATAATTTCTGTATGTTATCATTCATTTATTTTATTCATTCCCTATCCCAGAAGATGTTCTATCTCCTGCTGCTGCAAAATGCAAAGCACCGACTTGCCGTCGGGGGTATAGTTAACATTCTCGCAGGCAAAAAGTCCGTTCACCAGACCCTCCATTTCTTCATTGCTCAACACCTGTCCATGAGGTATCGCTGCCTGACGGGCCATCGAGAGTGCCAGAGCCGTGTTGATTTCATCCATGGCAGACACACCTTTCTCTACAGCACTTGCCACCATATCCTGCACCAGTTTCACAGGATTCATTCCCTCCAAACCGGCAGGCACCGAGTTGACGGCATAGCTGCCACCTCCCAGGTCTTCCAGTTCAAAGCCCATCTCCTTCATCTCGGGCAATATCTTGTCGAAGATAACCTTCTCTGACATCGGAAACTGAACCACCTCCGGGAAAAGTACCTTCTGAGAGTGGAAAGTGCGATCCTTCAGCTGGCGCAGATACTGCTCATACAGAATACGTACATGGGCACGATGCTGGTCGATAATCATCAAGCCCGATTTCACGGCTGTCATGATATACTTGCCCTTATACTGGTAATGCGAAGGCGATTTCTCTGCGATGATGCTGCTTGCCGATGTGGCAGAACCCGTTTCCTGTTCCGGTTCATCAAAGAGTTCCATCGTATGCTGCTGCTCATCCTGATCTTTCAGACCCTCGTAAAGCTGCTCCCAGTGCTGGTCAACCTCCGGTTTGGTACTGGAAGGACCCGGAAAACTCGCTCCCACAGGCTTGGCATTAGACGTAGGACGAACCTTGAATGGATTATAACTAGGATTCAAACTTATCTTCGGAGCGGGCGTCGATGCAGGAACCTCAGGATTATAGACAGGAATCTCCGGCTTGTCCTCGGTATCGAAGTCGATGGTTGGCACATCGTTAAACATGCCGATACTCTCCTTCACGGCTGCCGAGAGAATTTGCCAGATGGCCTGCTCGTTCTCAAACTTGATTTCGGTCTTGGTAGGGTGAATGTTGACATCGATGTCTTTAGGATCTACCTCGAAATAGAGGAAGTAAGGCACCTGCTCACCCAGCGGAATCAATCGGTCGTATGCCGCCATCACCGCCTTGTTGAAGTAAGGATGCTTCATGTATCTTCCGTTGACAAAGAAGAACTGATGAACTCCCTTCTTGCGAGCCGATTCTGGTTTGCCGGCAAAGCCCGTTACCTTGCACATAGTGGTTTCCACATTTACAGGCAACAGGTCGTGATTAAACTTCTTGCCGAAGATATCCAGAATGCGCTGGCGAAGATTCGCCGCCCGCAGATTGAACACTTCCGTGCCATTGCTGCGCAAGGTAAAGGTAGTCTGCGGATTCACCAGGGCGATGCGCTCAAAGGCAGTCAGGATATTATTCAGTTCGGTGGCGTTCGACTTGAGGAACTTTCTTCGAGCCGGAACATTATAGAAGATGTTGCTCACCGAGAAGATGGTTCCCACGGCACAGGCACAAGGCTCCTGCCGTTCATATCGTGAACCCGAGATAACAACCAAAGTTCCAATCTCGTCACTTTCCTGTCGGGTTTTCAGTTCCACTTGCGCCACAGCGGCGATAGAGGCCAGAGCCTCCCCACGGAATCCCATGGTGCGGAGTGCAAAGAGATCGTCTGCCTTGCGGATCTTCGAGGTGGAATGACGCTCGAAAGCGAGTCGGGCATCAGTCTCCGACATTCCCTTGCCATCATCAATAACCTGGATGTTGGTGCGACCGGCATCCACTACAGACACATGGATATTCCTGGCGCCTGCATCCACAGCGTTCTCAACCAGCTCTTTGATTACAGAAGCCGGACGCTGTATCACCTCTCCTGCCGCTATCTGGTTAGCAACAGAATCGGGTAAAAGTTGAATGACATCACTCATCGTCGTTTAGATTTTAAAATAAGAACTATACTATTGTCCAGACTCGTTTTTCTTAAGCGTCTGAAGCGGAGCCTGATGGCGCTTGATTTCCTTCAGCTCGGAACCCTTCGCCTTGCCACGCCATACGAAGATGTCGTTTTTATCCTTTGGTCGAAGATCTTCGAACCAGGCAAAATTAGGCAATTTATATTTGGCTGGCGGAATCTGCGTAATCGGATACATCGTGCTGGTAAACTTGTTGGTCCAAATCTTATCCAGCTTTCTTGCCGCTCCCAGATACATACGCATGGTATCAGTCTCCAGATAATTGAGACCCACCAGCGAACTGTCCTTATCGTTGGTCATGTAGTAGATGGTCTGAACATTACCGATGGCTTCCGACATCTTCATCTCGCCCTTGTCGAAATACGACTTCATCTCGCTGGAAGTTATCTGATTATAGTGTTCCTTATCGGGCATCTGTTCGATGGAAAGCGCCTGACGGAGCACATGGGCAAAACGGATGGTGGAATCGGCCATATACACCTTGATTTCCTCGCCCAGCAACTGGCGGTTGGCATTCCAGGTGATAGGATCCTTATACATCGTCATGCAGGAATCCTGCGAATTGAAGACCAGGGAGTCGCACACAGCCTGAACATCGTTGCGGAAAGCACGGACATGCGGATAGGCATGCACCTTACGATATACGGAATCGGTATTGATGTTGAAAGTGTAGATGCGCATCGTATCCGAATGCATCCACAGGGTATCTTTCTGCGAATAGTCGATAACTACAGGATTCCTGGTAGCGAATCCCTTGCCGGTTTTCTCGTTATATCGGAGATAGTTGCATGTCAGCGTATTCTTATTCTTCTTATCCACATACACCACATTGCCATAACCCGTGCTCTCGCCTTTCTTCACATAGTAGAGACTGTCGCCAGTGATAGACTTGTCCTTATCCACCAGCGTAGATCGGCCAAAGAGCTTCGCCTTATCGGTCTTGGTATCATAGTAACCATCGTGGGTGTTCACCACGCTGGCACCCGAAATAATCTTCGATGGTCCCACCAGGTGGGCTGTGGATGTAGGTACGTCATAATACAGGGTATCGGTGGTAATCACATCCTTGCCGCTTCGCAACTTCACGTTGAAGACAAATTTTGCCTCTCGGGTCTCGGTGTGATACTCTCCCCAGTCGGAAACCAGCTTATCCTTGCCGTCAATCAGCGTACCGCCATCAAAGAAGTTAGCCATGTTATACAGACGGTCGAAATCCAGGCTGTCGGTAAGCAGCTTCTGTCGGCGATGGCGCAGCACCACGTTCTTGCGGGCATGCATCATCTGCATCATTCCGTCATAATCGGCTCTTTCGCAGGTAAGCGAGAGGGTGTCTCCCTGGCGGTAATGCACATGTCCGAATGCCTTCACCGAGTTGGACCCCTGGTAGAAATAGGCACTGTCGCAGGTGAGGTGACCACCCTGATGCATGAAGGAAACCTTGCCCTTCACTATCTGGGCATCCGGATTGTTGCCATACATGTCGTAGCGTAACTCATCGGCATGGAGCAGATACACTCTGTCTCCCTGAGGGCGCTTCTTGTGTTTCTTCTTAGGTGCCTGCATAGCTAGCACCAAAGAAAACCCAAATAGGCATAGAATCAATGCGAAAAAGATTCTATGCCCGTTCTTGAAATTATTATAATGTCTGTTACTGATCATTTAACCCAACCTTGATATTCAAATTTGCAATCTTTGTAACGATCGTTCATGCGAACGTAGGTCTTCTTTATCTTGTCAACCACCCAATCATGCAAAGTCTTTTCTCTTTCCTTGGCAAGTACCACGTCCTTCATCACCTGGAAGTCTTCGGTAATGGTTGCTCTATGACCATCCACACGGCTCACCAGCTTGATCAAGGCACAAGTAGTCTTGCCCTTGCTGTTCACCATGGTGAAAGGTGCAGAAACCTGACCTACCTTCATGGTATCTACCACACGTGCCACCTCGGTAGGAAGATCCTTCATCTGGAACTTAGAGGTGCGGTCGGCAGATGTTGCATTTGCCATCAAACCTTTGTTATTTCGGGTGTCCTTATCGTCAGACAAGGCACCAGCTGCCTCCTCGAAACTGAACTTCTTGGCACGGATATCGTTACCGATGGAATCCAGACGACCGATTGACTTGTCGATAGCCTCCTGAGAAACCACTGGCTTCAGCAGGATGTGGCGGCACTTGATCTTGTCACCACGCTTGTCGATGAGCTGGATGATATGGTAACCGAACTCCGACTCTACAATCTTGGAAATCTTCTTCGGGTCGGTCAGGTTGAATGCCACGTTGGCAAATGCTGGATCCAGCATACCTCTACCGATATAATCCATCTCTCCACCCATACGGGCAGAACCCGGGTCTTCACTATACAGACGGGCCAAGGTTGCGAAAGTAGTCTCCCCCTTGTTCACACGATCGGTGAAGTCACGCAACTGGTTCTTGACACGATTGATTTCCTCCATAGGAATACGAGGCTGCATGGTGAGAATCTCCACCTCCACCTCGGTTGGCACGAAAGGAATGCTGTCGGCTGGCAAGTTGTTGAAATACTTGCGCACCTGGGCAGGCGATACCTTGATATCCTTCACCAGCTCCTGCTTCATCTTCTGGATGAGCTGCTGGTTCTTGAAGTCGTCGTGCATCTGCTGGCGCATCTGGGTGATGCTCTGCTTGCGATACTCCTCCAGTTTCTCACGGGAACCAATCATGGAAACCCAGTGATTAATCTGGTCGTCGATGCCCTGCATCACCTCCGATTCAGAGACCTCGATACTGTCGATGGCTGCCTGATGCAGGAAGAGCTTCTGCACCGCAAGCTGCTCTGGGATAGAACAGTCTGGGTCGCCAGCATACTTGATTCCCTCTGCTTCAGCCTGAAGTCGAGTCACCTCGACATCCGACTTCAAGATAGCTTCATCGCCGACTACCCAAATCACTTCGTCAACGACGCTGCCTGGGGCCACATTCTCCGAGTCGTTCATCGCCTCCTGCTGGCTCGAATCAGCTTCGGCAGCCGAGGCATGGCGGCTCATCCCCATACGTGAGGCGCTTGCGCTCATGCCGATAACCAGGAGCAAAGCCACAAACGCCAGACTCATTTTATATCCAGTATTCATTGATACGTCCGTTCTGATAAATATATATTAATGTTTGTTTACCGTAGCCAACACCTTAGGGTCAACCACGTACTGATATTTCTTTCTCAAATCAGCCACCCATTCCTTCTCCAACTGATCCTGATAGTCAGCAACAACCAGCGCCTTCACGTCGGTATATTCCTTAGGACCTTTTTTGAGAATCTTTCCGAAAGTGGCATCAATAGGATAATCCTTCACCTTCTCTACCTTGGCATTCTTCTTGAACACCACCGAGTCAATCAAGGCATTGTCTCCCTCCTTGAAGATACCCTTCTCTACACGAATACGCACCACCGAGTCGGCATTGAAAGCATTGCGCAGCAACTCAGCCCATTCGCTAAAAGGTTTTCCTTTTACACATTTCTTTACGGCTGCCACATCAGCGGCATCCTTTACATGGTAAGCGATGCCCTTGAAACGTGGCTGCTCCCACTTGTATTTCTTCTTGTTCTTGGCAAAATAAGCAGCCAAAGCCTTTTCGTCTTTCGCAGCCTTTTCCCAAACCATGCGGTTGCTGATCTCATAGAGCATCAGTCCGTCGTGGTATTCCTGTACCAGATACTTCAGGTTGCTGTCCTTGGCAGTCAACTCGGCTGTCTTCTGGTCCAAGATTGTCTCGCGGTCGGTTCCCGCAGGCAATGTCTTCACGATAGAATCCAACTTCTGGTCAACGATTCTCTCTCTGATTCCCCTTGCATCGATGAAACGTAAGATGTCGTTCTTCACCGAATCGTATGGGAAGAAGTCTTGCTTATCCTCCAGTTTAATGATGTGATAACCAAACTCCGACAAAACCGGTTTGCTGATTTCTCCCTTCTTCAGGGCGAATGCAGTCTTCTCGAAAGCCTTCACCGTCTGTCCCTTCGAAATCCAGGCAATGTCGCCACCTCTTACGGCAGAACCCTTATCGTCTGAGTATTTTCTGGCCATCTCGGCAAAGTCAGCACCCTTCACCAACTTCTTTACCTTCCTGTTCTTTACCTTCTCGATAACATAACGGTCGGCAAGGGCATTGTAGATAGAATCAGCCTTCAGCTTCGCTTTTTCCTGTTCCTCGGCTGTGGCCTTCTGTCCTAAACGTATCATGATGTGGGCTGGTCTAACCATACCACCCGCCTTGGCAATACGTTCCTTGGTTTCATTATAAATTTTATGCGCTTCCGCAACGAGGTCTGCTTCATTGATCATCGTAGGACGAATCTGCTGGTCGCGATACTGAAGGAATTCCTTCTTGAAGGAACTGAGCGTATCGATACGGGCATCCTTAGCTGCCAACACCTTGAGCTTGTAATTAACGAACAGGTCAACATACTCATCAACAGATTTCTTGTCGATGACACCCTCGGAATTGTTTTTGTTGTAAGAATATTCAAATTCGGAACGACTGACTGGCTGACCATTGATGGTCATGATAATAGGGTCGTCGTTTTGAGCAAAAGCTATGCTCCCGGAAAGGAGCATAGCTGCGAAAAGCGCATAAAATTTCATAATTTCTATTCAAATAATTATTCAGGACGGCTGTAGTTAGGAGCCTCACTGGTGATAGTGATATCATGTGGGTGGCTCTCCAATACACCGGCATTTGTAATACGAGTAAACTTTGCATTGTGCAAGTTCTCAATGGTGAAAGCACCGCAATAACCCATACCTGAGCGCAAGCCACCAATCAACTGGTAGATTACTTCCTGTACAGTTCCCTTGTAAGGTACACGACCAGCGATACCCTCTGGTACGAGCTTCTTCACGTCCTTGGTGTCGCTCTGGAAGTAACGGTCCTTAGAACCATTCTTCTGCTCCATAGCCTCCAATGAACCCATACCACGATAGCTCTTGAACTTACGGCCATTGAAGATGATCGTGTCGCCAGGACTCTCCTCGGTACCTGCTACCAATGAACCGATCATCACGCAGCTACCGCCGGCAGCCAACGCCTTCACGACATCGCCAGAGTAGCGCAAGCCACCATCGGCAATCAATGGAACACCAGTGCCCTGCAATGCAGAGTAAACATCATAAACAGCACTCAACTGTGGTACGCCCACACCAGCAACCACACGGGTAGTACAGATTGAACCAGGACCGATACCCACCTTTACACCATCAGCACCATTTTCTACCAGGAACTTGGCAGCCTCGCCGGTAGCCACGTTACCTACAACAACATCTACCTGTGGGAAAGCAGCCTTTACCTGCTTCAACTTCTCAATCACACCCTTAGAGTGACCATGAGCGGTATCAATGACGATGGCATCAGCACCAGCCTCAACCAAAGCCTTGGCACGATCCATGGTATCCACGGTAACACCTACACCGGCTGCTACGCGCAGACGACCCTTAGCGTCCTTGCAAGCCATTGGCTTATCCTTTGCCTTGGTAATGTCCTTGTAGGTAATCAAACCTACCAGGTGGTTCTCACTGTCAACTACAGGGAGTTTCTCAATCTTGTTCTCCTGCAGAATGGCAGCGGCAGCAATCAGGTCGGTCTGGATGTGAGTGGTAACCAAGTTCTCGCTGGTCATCACCTCATCAATCTTCTTGTCCATGTGGCGCTCGAAGCGGAGGTCACGGTTGGTAACAATACCTACGAGATGGTTCTCATCATCCACTACAGGAATACCACCGATATGATAATCGTGCATCATATCAAGGGCATCCTTCACTGTACTACCGCGACGGATAGTGACAGGGTCATAAATCATACCATTCTCAGCACGCTTCACAATGGCAACCTGACGAGCTTGCTCCTCGATGCTCATGTTCTTGTGGATAACACCAATACCACCTTCACGGGCGATGGCAATCGCCATAGAAGCCTCGGTAACGGTGTCCATCGCTGCTGTAACGAATGGAACGTTCAACTCGATGTTACGAGAGAACTTGGTTTTCAACTCTACCTGTTTTGGTAGTACCTCTGAATACGCAGGGATCAGAAGGACGTCGTCGTAAGTGAGACCGTCCATTACAATTTTATCTGCAACAAATGATGACATATTGTAACCTTTAAAAATTTATTGCGTGCAAATTTAGCAATAATTTCTCAGATAGAGTTCCATTTTCACGAAAATCTTACCTTATTAATGCTATTTAACGTGATTAGTTGGCTTGTTCGGACAAAAACTTGATTCTAATCAGTCTGATGTCCTCTTCTGTGTAGTCTTCGTCCAACTCATCAAGTGCCGCATCCAAGTCGTCGGTTTCACTCTCCATGAAGTAGTCGTAGATGTCGTCTATCTTGTCGTCATCCATCCTGTCTTCTATGAAATAATCGATGTTCAACTTGGTGCCGCTATACACGATTGCTTCTATTTCATCTAACAAATCGGCAAACTCCAGCCCCTTGGCACTCGCCAGATCTTCCAGATCCACCTGGCGGTCGATGGCCTGGATGATGCTCACCTTGAGCAGTGACTTCTTAGCCACGGTCTTCACGCGGATTTCCTCCGGACGCTCGATGCCGTTTTCCTGACAGTAGTCATGAATCAGCTTGCAGAATTCCTTGCCGTAGCGCTTCGCCTTGCCGGCACCCACGCCCTGGATGTTCTGCAGCTCCTGCAGGTCGTGCGGATACATGGTAGCCATCTGCTCCAGCGAGATATCCTGGAAGATGACGTATGGCGGCAGCTTGTGCTTCTTGGCCACATTCTTGCGCAAGGCTTTCAGCATGGCAAAGAGTGCAGGGTCTAATGCCTCCACATTGTTGCCGCTGTCATGACCACTCTCCACATAATCGTCCTTGAATTCCTTGTCGGCTACTATCATGAACGATTTCGGATCCTTCAAGTAACGCTTGCCGGCAGCAGTAAGCTTCAGCAGGCCGTAGTTCTCTACGTCTTTCTTCAGATAGCCCGCTATCAGCGCCTGGCGAATCACTGGGTTCCATACCTTAGCATCCATATCCTCGCCGGCACCGAACTCCTCCAGCTGGTCGTGCTTGTGCGATACGATATCGTCGGTGCCACGACCCTTCACGAAGTCGATGATATATTCCTGACGGAAGTTCTCCTTTACGGCAGCCACTGCCTGCAATACCACCACCAGGGCATCCTTGGCCTCAAACTTCTCGGTAGGATGCAGGCAGTTGTCGCAGTTATGGCAGTTCTCCACATCATATTCCTCGCCAAAGTAGTGCAGCAGCATCTTGCGGCGGCAAACCGAAGATTCGGCGTATGCCGCAGTTTCCTGCAAGAGCTGTCGGCCGATGTCCTGCTCTGCCACAGGCTTGTTCTCCATAAACTTCTCCAGCTTTCTCAGGTCCTTGCGTGCGTAGAAAGCAATGCAGATGCCTTCGCCTCCGTCGCGTCCAGCACGTCCGGTCTCCTGATAGTAGCCTTCCAGACTCTTAGGGATATCATAGTGGATAACAAATCTTACATCCGGCTTGTCGATACCCATACCGAAGGCGATGGTAGCCACAATCACGTCGAGACGCTCCATCAGGAAGTCATCCTGGGTCTGCGAACGGGTGGCAGAATCCAGACCGGCATGATAAGGTGCAGCCTTGATGTCATTAGCCTTCAACACCTCGGCCAACTCCTCCACCTTCTTTCTAGACAGACAATAGATGATACCACTCTTACCTGGATGCTGACGGATAAACATGATAATCTGGCGATCTATGTCGTTAGTCTTCTGACGTACTTCATAGAAGAGGTTTGGGCGGTTGAACGAGCTCTTGAACTCTCGGGCATCAATAATGCCCAGGTTCTTCTTGATATCTGTGCGCACCTTGTCGGTAGCCGTAGCCGTAAGTGCAATCACCGGTGCCTTGCCTATCTCGTTGATAATAGGGCGTATGCGTCTATACTCTGGGCGGAAGTCATGTCCCCACTCAGAGATACAGTGCGCCTCATCGATAGCGTAGAACGAAATCTTGACACTTCTCAAAAATTCCACGTTATCCTCCTTGGTCAAGGATTCCGGTGCCACATAAAGGAGTTTGGTCTTACCACTCAAGATATCACCCTTCACCTTCTCGATGGCCGATTTGTTGAGGGATGAATTGAGATAGTGAGCCACACCATCATCTTCGCTCAATCCATTGATAACATCCACCTGGTTCTTCATCAAGGCGATCAATGGCGAGATGACAATGGCTGTTCCATCCATAATCAGGGATGGCAACTGATAGCACAAGCTCTTACCACCACCTGTCGGCATCAGCACAAACGTGTCGTTGCCGTCCATCAGGTTCCTGATAATAGCCTCTTGTTCGCCTTTAAAGGAATCGAAACCGAAATAATGTTTCAATTGCTCCGTAAGATTTACCTGTTCCGTCATATCCAACTAGTTATTTTTTTATGTCTTTATATGGTATGTAGAAACCAATTGGGCGACGAAGCCCAACTGGTTTACGTTTTATTTCATCGAATCACGATTGGCTCTGCGGGAACTTTAAGCTGACTCCAGCTGTCCCAGATGGGCCTTGTCCAGCTGATGCTGGGCGTAATCCAATGTTACTTCGAATTTATCTACCTTCTGAGAAGGAACCTCGAACATGGCATCGGTCATCACCGCCTCCACGATAGAACGAAGTCCACGGGCACCCAACTTATACTCCACTGCCTTATCCACCATGTAGTCGAGTGAATCCTCTGTAAAGCTCAGCTTGATGCCGTCCATCTCGAAGAGTTTCATATACTGCTTCACGATAGAGTTCTTAGGCTCTACCAGAATCTTGCGCAATGCATCACGGTCTAATGGGTTGAGATAGGTGAGCACTGGCAAGCGGCCGATGATTTCAGGAATCAAGCCAAACGCCTTCAGGTCTTGTGGCAAGATATACTTCATCAGGTCCTTCTTATCCACCTTAGATACATTCTGCACAGAGTTGTAACCCACCACATGGGTGTTGAGTCGCTGTGCTATCTTGCGCTCGATGCCATCGAAGGCACCGCCGCAGATAAAGAGGATATTCTTGGTATCCACATGAATGTAATCCTGGTCTGGATGCTTGCGGCCTCCCTTTGGCGGAACGTTTACCATGGTTCCCTCCAGCAGTTTCAGCAGTCCCTGCTGCACACCCTCGCCACTCACGTCGCGAGTAATAGATGGGTTGTCGCTCTTGCGGGCTATCTTGTCAATCTCATCGATGAACACGATGCCGCGCTGGGCAGCTTCCACATTATAGTCGGCCACCTGGAGCAGACGGGAAAGGATACTCTCCACATCCTCACCCACATAACCAGCCTCTGTAAACACAGTGGCATCTACGATGGTGAATGGCACATCGAGCATCTTGGCGATGGTACGGGCCAGCAGAGTCTTACCTGTACCCGTGCTACCCACCATGATGATGTTGCTCTTCTCTATCTCCACGCCATCCTTATCCTCAGGCTGCTGCAAACGCTTGTAGTGGTTATATACCGATACAGCCAAATGGCGCTTAGCCTGATCCTGTCCGATGATATACTCGTCCAGATATTCCTTGATCTCCATAGGCTTTGGCACATCCTTCAACACGAACTTGCCATCCGCTCCAGTCTGCGGGTTCAACACGCCAGTCTGCTGCACAATGTCGTATGCCTGCTTGGCACAATCCTCGCAGATGTAGCCATTGATACCCGTGATCAACAACTTAACTTCCGTTTCACTTCTTCCACAGAAGCTACAAACTTTCTTTGGCATAATGCTTTTTCCTTTATTACTTCTTTATACCTTATTATATATATAGTATTATATATAGTAGCTTACCTTATTATATATATAGCAGCTTACTTACGTACCAGCACATTGTCAATCATGCCATACTCCTTAGCCTCCTCGGCAGTCATCCAGTAGTTACGGTCGCTGTCTGCATAAACCTTGTCGTATGGAGTATGAGAGTGCTCAGAGATGATGGTGTAGAGTTCCTTCTTCATCTTCAGAATCTCGCGGGCCTCAATCTCGATATCAGAAGCCTGACCCTGCACACCACCCAATGGCTGGTGAATCATCACGCGGCTATGAGGCAAGGCAGAACGCTTGCCCTCCTTACCTGAAACGAGCAGCACGGCAGCCATAGAGGCAGCCATACCTGTACAGATGGTAGCCACATCGCTAGAGATAAACTGCATGGTATCATAGATACCCAATCCGGCAGTAACACTACCGCCAGGACTGTTCAGATAGATAGAGATATCCTTGCCGCTATCCACAGAGTCGAGATAGAGCAACTGTGCCTGCAGGGTGTTGGCAGTATAATCATCAATCTCGGTTCCCAGGAAGATGATGCGGTCCATCATCAATCGTGAGAACACATCCATCTGAGTAACGTTCAGCTGACGCTCCTCCAGAATGTAAGGGTTCAAATACTTCGCCTGCGCATTCATTACATCGTCAAGCACCATTCCATTCATGCCAAGATGCTTGGTAGCATATTTTCTAAAATCGTTCATATCTTATTATTATTTTCTTCATTTTTAGGAACGAAAAAAGAGGTTATCGACCTCATCATCCCGTTCGGTGGAACAAAGATAATAAAAAAAGTCGATAACCTCGTATTTATTTGAAGTTTTTTTTCAAAAAAACGCTTATTCCTGCATCATCTTGTTGAAATCCTCTACAGAAATCTCCTTTTCGTTGAGTTTTACGGCACCCTTAAGAGCCACAGCCAACTTGCGATCGATAGAACGCTCTACCAATGCATCAACAGAATCACCCTTCTTGAGAATCTCGTTTGCATAGTTCTCGATGTACTCCTCAGGAATGTTGGTCATGCCATACTGAGCGAACTGAGCACGGGCAGCTTCCTTAGCTGTCTCCTTGATGTCCTCGTCGTTCACCTTGATGTCCTGAGCCTTGATGAGCTGCTCCTTGATGAGGTGCCATGTCAACTCCTTGATGCTCTGCTCGTAGTTCTTCTCTACGAACTCCTCACCCTTATCCTTGTTGTTAGCCAACATGATGCGCTTCAAGAGTGCGTCTGGATAAGTCAACTCACCTACCTTCTTCTCGCAGTGCTCGCGTACGTCGAGGATGAACTTGTAGTCAGAGTCGTTAACCAACTGCTCCTGCAAGCCCTCAGCAATCTTAGCACGGAAAGCAGCCTCGTCCTTCACGTCAGTATCCTCACCGAATACCTGCTTGAAGAGCTCCTCATTAACCTCGTGCTTCTTGAAGCGCTGGATCTCTGTAATCTGGAAGCTGAACTCAGACTCCAAGTCAGCCACAGCCTCACGCTCAATCTTCAAGAGAGTAGAAACCTCTGTATCGTTCTCTGGGTAAGCCTTCTTAGGGTTGAATGTGATGATATCACCGAGCTTAGCACCGTTGAAGAGGTTCTTCTGCTCCTCTACCTTGATGTAGCTAGGCATCAGGATAGCACCCTCTACTGTGATACCGCCTTCCTTGGTGTTACCGTTCTCGTCGAGCTCACGGATGTCACCCTTCAAAAGGTCGTTCTCCTCATACTGCTCGCCCTTCTCGTAGCTACCTGCACGCTGAGCGTACATCTCTACCTGCTGGTCGAGAATCTTGTCGTCAACCTTAATGTTATAGTAATCAACCTTGTCGCGACCGTTGAGAGTTACCTTGAACTCAGGTGCAACAGCGATGTCGAACATGAATGTGAATGTAGTACCCTTCTCCAAGTCAGCTGGCTCCTGCTTCTCAGATGGAAGAGGCTCGCCGAGCATCTGAATCTTGTTTTCCTGTACATACTTGTAAATCTCCTGGCCTACGATCTTGTTGATAGCCTCCATCTTTACAGATGGGCCAAACTGGCGCTTAATCATACCCATAGGAGCCTGACCAGGACGGAAACCTGGAACGTTAGCCTTCTTACGGTAATCTTTCAATGTCTTCTCAACCTCGTTCTTGTAGTCATCCTCCTCTACTACGAGAGTCAAGAGACCGTTAATCTTGTCAGGATTTTCAAATGAAACTTTCATCTTGATTTCTTTTTTATTATGTTATTATTAAATTTTCTTTTTAATTCATTTTCTCTTTTTCCAATTGGTTTAGGCTCTCCATCTGTCTTTTTGGTTTGCACTCTACGCAATCGGCTTGCAAAATTACACAAATTTAATGGATATACCTAATATATAAGAGAAAAATTTGATTTTTTAACCATCTTTCTCCACTTCTTTGGCTTTTTTCTGCTCATCAAGCAGCTGGAAGTCCTTCTTGCGGAGCACAAAACTGGTGGTAAGATACTTCTCCTTCACCGTCTTATTCTCTGCCAGTTCCTCTGGTGTACCCTGGAAAAGGATGCGGCCCTCGAAGAGCAGATAGGCTCTGTCGGTGATGGTAAGTGTCTCATCCACATTGTGGTCGGTGATGAGGATACCGATGTTGCGGTACTTCAGCTTCCACACGATGTGCTGGATTTCCTCCACCTGGATAGGATCCACGCCGGCAAACGGCTCATCGAGCATGATGAACTTAGGGTCGTTGGCCAGGCAGCGGGCTATCTCCACACGGCGGCGTTCACCACCCGAAAGCTGGTCGCCCAGGTTCTTGCGCACCTTCTGAAGGTCGAAGTCGTTAATCAGACTCTCCAGTTTCTCCTTCTGGTAGTCCTTAGACTTGCCCGTCATCTCCAATACCGACATGATGTTGTCCTCCACACTCATCTTGCGGAACACGCTCGCCTCCTGCGGCAGATATCCTATGCCGGCACGTGCACGCTTATACACCGGAAACTTCGTAATTTCCTGGTCGCCCAGATAAACATGGCCTTCGTTTGGTACCACCAAGCCCGTGGTCATATAAAAAGAGGTGGTCTTACCGGCACCGTTAGGTCCCAGCAAACCCACAATCTCACCTTGTTTTACATTTATCGTCACGCCGTTGGCAACAGTTCGCTTGCCATAGCGCTTCACCAACCCTTCCGTTCTGAGAACCAGTTTTTCTTCGGAAGCAGGTTGTCCTTGATTCTTTATTTCGTCCATAATTAGCTAATTTGGTTGCAAAAATACTAAAAAAGGTGGAAATATCGCTTTAAAAATCAAAAACTATTCATAATATTGCAGTTTTTTAGAGGATTTTGGTTACTTTTGCACCAAAAATAGAAAAAATATAGCATGTTAATAGAAAAATGGCTTACCACCTTCGGTAAATATCTTATATTAATGGCGCGGTCATTTTCGCGTCCTGAACGTATGCGCATGTTCCTCAAACAATATGTGAAGGAGATGTCGCAACTTGGAGTCAATTCCATTGGCATCGTGCTTCTCATCTCGTTCTTCATCGGTGCGGTTATCTGCATCCAGATGAAACTCAACATCCAGAGTCCCTGGATGCCGCGATGGGTTTCGGGCTATACCACCCGAGAAATCATGCTGCTGGAGTTCTCTTCCAGCATCATGTGTCTGATTCTGGCGGGTAAGGTAGGTTCCAACATCGCCTCCGAGCTGGGCACCATGCGAGTAACCCAGCAGATTGACGCCCTCGACATCATGGGTGTCAACTCAGCATGCTACCTGATTCTTCCTAAGATTCTGGGCCTGGTTACCATCATGCCGTTCCTCGTTATCTTCTCATCCCTGCTGGGCACGGTGGGCGCTTATGCCACGGCCTACATCGGCCACATTCTGCCACCCGACGACCTGACCCTGGGATTGCAGCACAACTTCAACCAGTGGTTTGTATGGATGAGTATCATCAAGAGTCTCTTCTTCGCATTCATCATTTCGAGTGTGGCATCGTATTTCGGATACACCGTAGAAGGCGGTTCGGTAGAGGTAGGAAAGTCTTCCACCGATGCCGTGGTATGCTCCAGCGTACTCATCCTCTTCTCTGATGTGTTCCTTACTCAGATACTCTCTTAAACTCTCTCTACAATTCTTTCTAAAATTCTCTCTTAAATTCTCAGTTAAAGAAGTGAACTATGATAGAAGTTAAAAATCTTACGAAAAAATTCGGCGATAAGACCGTACTCGATAATATCAGCGTGCAATTCGAAACCGGCAAGACCAATCTGATCATCGGTCAGAGTGGTTCGGGAAAGACGGTTTTGATGAAGAATCTCGTCGGACTCCTGGAACCTACCAGCGGTCAGGTGCTCTACGATGGTCGTGACTTTGTTCACATGAACAAGAAGGAGAAGGTGATGATGCGCCGTGAGATGGGAATGATTTTCCAGAGCGCCGCCCTTTTCGACTCGCTCAATGTATTGGAAAACGTGATGTTTCCGCTCGATATGTTTTCCAACCTTAATTATAAGGAACGCGTGAAGCGCGCACAGGAATGTCTCGACCGTGTGAATCTGATAGAGGCACAGCAGAAATTCCCTGGTGAGATTTCGGGAGGTATGCAGAAGCGTGTGGCAATAGCCCGTGCCATCGTGATGAACCCGAAGTATCTCTTCTGCGATGAGCCAAACTCTGGTCTCGACCCGAAGACATCACTCGTCATCGACGAACTCCTCTCGGGCATTACCAAGGATTACAACATGACCACCATCATCAATACCCACGATATGAACTCGGTGATGGGCATCGGCGAGAACATCTGCTTCATCTACCAGGGCCACAAGGAGTGGCAGGGCAACAAAAACCAGGTAATGAGCGCCACCAACGAGAAACTCAACGACCTCGTCTTCGCCTCCGATTTGTTCAGAAAGGTGAAGAAGGCAGAGATGGGAGAAGAAAGCAAAAGAGAGTGACGGTATGTAGCGGCAGAGATTTTTACCAAATACTCTTCACTCTTCACCCATCCCTCGCAAACCCCGATAAACAAGGCGTTTGGCGAGGTGAAGAGTTCCCGCAACTCTTCACCACTCTTCACCTCTCTT
>USJX01000056.1 GCA_900555035.1 uncultured Prevotella sp. | reverse complement strand
AGGGAACCTATCATGTGTTCATCACCATGTCGCAGAAGTTCAAGAAGTGGCTGCCTTATCTGATGGGCGTGCCGGGCTTCGAAGGCATCCGTATCCATGCCGGTAACAAGGCAGAAGATACCCAGGGCTGCATCCTGGTGGGCGAGAACAAGCTGAAGGGCATGGTAGTGAATTCCCGCATCTGGCTGCATCGGTTGATAAAGAAAATCGATGAGGCGCAGCAGAAGGATGAATCCATCTGGATTACCATCATCTGATGCAATCATGATGATGTGATGTACATTTTTTTTTGATTAAGCCCCACATGCTCTTGTGAAAGAGTGTGTGGGGCGATTAGTATTTATTAATCATTTCTCTCATTATCAATATCTTTCGCTAGCGCAGCGAGAGAACTGGAAGGGTTTAAGGCTCCAAATACTACGCTGTCGGCGATACTGATGATGTATTTGTTTCGAGCCAACGCTCCCGGTTTGGAGTTTCGGGAAAGATGGGAGAGGGAGAGAATGAGGGCTTCGTTGCTATTGATGGCAGATTGAATTTCGGCAGGCAGTTCCTTATACATTCTTCTGGCCAGCACGATGATAACGGGGATGTGGCGCTTCAGGAGAAGTTGCAGTACATCCTTTTCCAGTTTTGTCTGGAATCCGCTGATGACGCAGGAATCTTTAGGCACACTTGTAGCCCAGTCGAAACTTTTAAGAATGTCTCGACTTGTAGTCTTGCTGGAACAGAGAAACGCTGTCTTTGGACGTTTCAGCAAGTCTAGGTTTCCTATATGGGATAGTATCTCTGGCATATAAAGATTTTATATCTATAACGATGCAAAAATACGAATAATTCTCTGAAAATCAAAGAAAACAATAACCTTTTTGCAGATTTGTCTGGAAATATTTGGTATTTTGAAAACTTCTGTGTATTTTTGCACAAAATAAATATTTAAAACAGATTGTCATGGAACCAAAATTAGGAGATATGATGAAGGTAAATCCTTCTTTGACAGGTTTGACAGACTGGATTGAGGGCCAGGTTATTGATGTAGAGCACAATCCTTTTATGGGATTGGTTATTTCCATCAAGGATAATTTGGGCAGAATATTCTTTGGACAGTCTAAATATTTTAAGATAGCATAATGTTTGCATTATTGATGTAACTAATAAATAAGTAAATAAGATAAGAAAGGAGTAAATTATGAAGAAAAAGAAATTAAAAGTATTCGCTCTTCCTATTGAGGAGTTTGAAAAGAAATATCCTGTTAGCTATTCGATAGTAGTACCAGGAATTCCTGAGGGACATGTGGCAAAGGTAGTTTCTGTACGCCCTTGCTAGACTTTTATAATCTCTGTAGATATGCAAAAGATTAGTAAGAAGCATCCATGTAGAGTAAATACAATCCAAACAGATTGTGTTATTACTCCTTTTTTTGAAAGAAAGAAGGGGGTATTGGTATCAGGATGTGAGGTAGAATCTACTGTTTGGGATACTGGAGCTACCAATACGATTATTTCGTCAGCCGTAATTGATGCTTTGGGATTAAAACCTGTTCGACAAACACAAATCGAGGGTGTCGGAGGATGCATGGACTCATCTGTTTATAAAATAAACATTTATGTAGATGGATGTTTGGAATTCACAGGTATTGAAGCATTGTCTGGTGACATCGGGGATTATGATGTTATCATAGGGATGGACATTATAACTTTAGGTGATTTTGTTATTACAAACAAAGATGATCAAACTTGGTTTGCTTTTCGTTATCCTTCTAGTGAGCATATCGAGTTTTAAAATGATACAACGAAGACTCCCTGTTGCAGAAACTACTTGACAAGCATCAGCAACAGGGAATCTTCGTTTTACTCCTCGTCCTTGTTCAGCTCATCGCCCATACGATACTTAATGTCGTAGTTGATGATGAAGTCGAGCTCTTCTTCTGTAAAGCCGTAATGCTTGGCGAGGAGCTTATCGATTTCATCGATGATGGGCTTGGATTTGGAAGGATAAAATTGTGCAAATTTTACTATACCTCTATTCTTGTATGAATATTCTGTCGTAATTATGTGTTTAAATAGATCCGAATTTAATCGGTTTGCTAAACTATTAATGGCACAGAAATCCATTTGTATGCTATTGGAAACTTTTATCTCAGAGATATTTTTCTTGGTCAGATTATAGCAATCTGAGTTTACTATCCAATAATAGAAGAATAGAGTAGAGTTTAATAACAGGAATGTATAATCCTTGTATGCATAAGTAATCTCTCTCTTCTTATATGAATCTGCAATATTTAAGTTTTGTTTGACTAATCCGTCCAAGCTCAATAAAGCTTTGCACCAACTAATTGGTGCTGCATGATAATAAATATACGTCTCATCAACAAACTCAGAGGATAGCATTTTTTTTGCATTATTCATTTTAATAATAATACTTTTTCCTAGTTTGCCATTCAATTTGGGAGTCATATTATGAGAACTTGTACTGATATAATTTATTTTTGAAAACAATATCGGTCTTTCCGATGTATAATACTTGATATATTTAGAAGTATATTTTTGTTTACTAGCATGTTTGCATACAATATAGATACCGGCTCTTATTTTGACTCCATTAAAAAGCTCCGATGGGTTTCTGTCTCCTGAAAAGAAACTATTCCAGGAGGTTCCTGATCTATATATTATTCGTTGGAAGGATTCTGCACCTGATATAGAAAGTCCACTTAGAGGTATAATGAAGCCTGTATAAGCAATTGGTTTGCTAATATTTACACTTCTTTCTCCAACTAAAGCAAACAAATTTTTTGTGTTATATGATTCATATTGTTTTGTCATATATGGTAGAGACGAATCTGTAAATGTAACATATGGTGGATTGCCAATGATAACATCAAAGCCACCATTGCTATGCATGATATGATAATATTCCGCCAGCCAATGGAAAGGCTGGTGGCTGGAGAGCCATTCTTCGTACGAAATGCTGGCATCCGATACCATTGAAGAATACAACTTATGATTCAGCAAGTCATTAAGCCCTGAAAGCTTTGCCTTGAGCTGCATTTTAGACTCCTTAAACTCGCTTGCCTCCTCCTGCGAAGTAAGCTGAAGGTCCTTGAACTGCTCGTAAGCACGAGCCACAACCTCCATCTCCAATTCTACCTTGTCCTTGAACTCCTGTTTGGCAAACATGTCGCCATAATTTAAGTCATTATCCAATTCCTTTTCCGTAGCATATCCCACCAAAGTATTGCCACAACGAATGTTGAAGTCGATATCTGGCAACGGATCCAGACCAAGATTATCGAGTCTTGGATTTACTTCCACTACCGCCACCATTTTCAGGAACAGGCGGAGCTTGGCAATCTCTACAGCCTCTTCCATGATATCTACGCCATAGAGGTTGCGGAGAATGATACTCTTATAGATAAAGTACTGAATGTTACTGCGATATTTCTTGCTAATCTCTTCAAGTTCAGCAACGAATAACTTCTCGTTCTTCTGATGGAACTCCTCCATGCGGGTGATGCAGATCTCATACAACGGTTCCAGGATATTCATAGCTGCAAACAGGAAGGCGCCACTGCCGCAGGTAGGGTCTAGGATAGAGACGTGCTGCATAGCATGATAGAAATGCTCTACCAAGAGATGGTCTTCCGTATGTAACAATAAATCGTATGTAAACTGACGGATATCGAGATTGTAGGTGATGAAATCGTTGATTTCGTGAATCTCGCCAGCAGTAATCTTCTGCAGCAGATCATCGCAGCGCTGGAATCGCTCGATGGTTTCTCGCCATATCTCCGTAGGCAGATTGAATGGATCCGGAGTACGCTCGTTCCAATGACTTCTGCGCTCCAGAAGTTGTGGTTGGGTGGTATCCACACCTTCTGCTATCTCGCCCGGGATGAGCGAGAGCCAATCTGCAGTATATCCGTGCTTCACGGCATCATAGATGTATTTGTCGCCGCTCTGCTGCAAGGTTTGCCAGATGTATCCCTTTTCCTTGAAATCCTTCTCAGAGGTGGTCTTCTTAACGCTGTCGAAAAGGAAGGGCAGGATGCAGTTCTTGCCTATGTATTCCGTAATGTCTTCCTTGGTGTAGTAGGCTCCCATCTGGGCACGGTCGTTGATGTATTGCTCAAAAATGTAGCCCAGCACGTCGGGGTTGATGTCTTTTCCCGATGCCGTGATGCGGGTATCCAGATGCCAGCGCCATTTATCGAAGAAATCGAAGAGATGAAGGAATGCCTCATCGTCGATGTCAATATCCTTGAACATCTTTTCGATGTCGTGAAAATCGAACATGCCTCCGTTCAGATAGGGTATGCGGCCATATTTGCTGAGAAATGCCTCGTTACGCTGGTGCCCATTCAGTCCTTCATGGAAGAGGTGTATCAGGAAACCCTTGTAGAATGACTGGAAGAATTCGTTCTCGCCACGCTCTCGCTGCACCATGCTGAGCTTGTCGCGCAGATAGTTCTCGTTCATATCCAGGAAACCTTTCTTCTGGATAAAATAACAGAACATAAGGCGGTTGAGCATCACGGATGCATACCATTGCTTCTCCTTGTTCTTCTTGTCGTCGGCTATCTCGTCGTTGATGCCTGTGATATATTTCACAAACTGGGTATGCTCTTTCTTGAATCCTGCGTAGAAATCCTTGGTTATCTTCTCGGAATTCACCATGAAGGCTCCCTGGATGCGCTGCTTTACATCCATAATGGTGGTGTCTTCGTTAAAATCAAAGCTCAGGTCGGGAATCTTGGTGTAAAGAAACTCTGCCTGGGCTACGCTGGCATACTCGATGGTTACGATGTCGCGCTTTTCCACTTTGTTTACCGGGGCAACCCACTGGTGGTGGAAGCCCTGCTGCTCTATGTAGATGCAGATGTAGTCGTGGGCTTGCTGGCGCAGCTTGATGTCTATCTTCTTGCAGGTAGAGGCTGTCGGTATCTTCTCTACCAGGCAGGTAAGTATCTGGAAACCATTGCGCTCGGCAATAGCCTCCATCTCGTAGTCTATGTCATCGATATGGGGCACTAGGATATCGGTCATGCCCTTGGGGTTGTTCCATCCCATTTCTGTGACGAACAGTTCCTGGAAACAGGCTTCCTGTATATATTGGTTGAATTCTTTTCTTGTCATGTCATGTTTTTGTCTTGAATTGTTATAAATGAGATTCTCTCCATCTCAAACCCATCGAACAGATAATTTTCGGCTCTTTGTTGGAGTTGGTATCTTCGTCGATGATGCAGAGCTGGCTGTTTTTGCGCATGTCGAGTACATACTCCACCAGGTCGTCGTTGCTCACGTTGTTCTGTCGCATCATTCTTCCCAGATTAAACTTGGCGGTTTCCTGGAGCGGATAGTTGTAGATGTCGTTGATGGCATATTTCAGCTCTTCCTTGTTCTCATCGGAGAAGAAGAGATCTACAGGCTTTTCGTAATATCGCTCCAATCGCTGGATGATCTTGTAGCGGGTACTGAATCTGCTGCCCAGAATGCCGCCCACATGCGTGTTCTCGTCGCCGATGTTGTCTATGGCTTTCTTTACCAGGTCGTAATGATGGTCGGCTGGTTCCACATTCGGCTCGTCGGCATCGCATTCCATGGCCTGGAGAATGCGCTTCTGCGACTGGCTCACGATTTCGCCCTTGCTGTTGTACCAGGAAAGTACATCGAATCCGCTTCGTGTCTGGGCATAGGTGATGACGCCATCGTTCAGCCTGTCGGTAGTAGCCTTGGTGGCATTGATCATGTTGCTCAGGTGTGGGATGATGCGTTTCAGTTCGGGTTTGGCATCGGTGGCATTCTTCCATATCTGGTATGCCTGTGAAGCCAGATCCACATCGTTGTCGTCCACATCGTCGAGCGAGCCGCTTTTTTCATTATACATATCTCGCAGGTTTTGCTCGTTGCCCTCGAAGAACACCTCGTCGCTTCCCACTACGTTGGCAGCCTCGTTGATGCGGTCGTTCAGGCGCTTGCGCAGCTTGATAACCTGTTCTACACCATCGGCAGGGAAGAAGGAATAGCAGACGATGTGGTCGCTCTGCTGTCCGATACGGTCCACACGTCCGGCTCTCTGAATGAGTCGGATAATCGCCCATGGCAGGTCGTAGTTGATGATGATATGCGCATCCTGCAGGTTCTGACCTTCGCTCAATACATCGGTGGCGATGAGGATTCGGCTCTGCTGGTCGGCAGGATAGCTCTTCTCGTTGCTTACTGGTGAGAAATGCTCCACGATGCTGGTGGTGTTCTTGCTGTCGCCCGTAGCGATGTCTATCTGCTCCACATTCTTCTTGCGGAGTTGGCGGCAGAGATACTTGGCGGTGTCGGAATACTGGGTGAAGAGCACGATCTTGTCTTTCGGATAGGTCTCTGTTACGAGCTTGTACAGTTCGTTGAGTTTCTGGTCTTCCTTCGTTTTCCATTGTCCGCAGAGCTGAATCATCTTGATGATGCATTGGCAATCCTTCTTGAGATTCTGCTTGAGTGTTCGCTTGAAGTACTTGCTGTTGAGCCAGTTTACATTATTCTTCTGCATCAGCAGTTCATAGTGTTTCTTGGCTTTCTGCTCGTAGTATTCCATTTCGGTAGGGATGATGAGGTCATCGCTGTCCTGGTTATCATCATCCGTATCAAACATTCCGTTGGCATCTTCATCTTCCACGAAATCATCGGGTAGGGAGTTCTCATCGCCGATGGGCAGATTGAGCTTGTTGTCGATGGCATAGAGGAAGATGGCGTTTCGCAGAATGTGACGCTTCAGGGTGAGCAGGAAGGCGAAACCGCTGCTGTCCATTCGCTTGAAGAAGGTGCTCTTGCTGAATCCCATGATGCGCTGACCTGCTTTCGAGAGGTTCTCGATGAGCTGTTTTTCGGCTCGGGAGGCTTCTTCTGCCTTGGCTTCATTCAGATATTTGGTAAGCCCATAGCGTGGCAGCAGCAGTTCTTCCATCATCGCTACCATTTTTTCTGAATAGAGGCGGCTATACTGGTCGCCCTGTTGTGTCTTGAACTTCAGGGCTTTCGGTATGCGGTCGGGGAAGTACGACTTGCTTCCATCCGGGAACTGCAGGTATTTCCGACCATTGCTCTCGTCGGTTAAGGCAAAGTTATCCTTAATGAAGGTGCGGGTGCGGCGAACCAGGAAGAGCTTCATCAGTTCGCTCCAATCATCTGTCTTATCGCTTTGTTCAAACGACTTGATGCTGCGGATGTGGATGTCGCTATGCTTGCGTTGAAACTCTCGTTCGCCGCCCAGACTTTGGATGTAAGCTTCTGGACGGATGCCAAGGTCCTGGTCGTCGCTCAGGAAAAGCTTCAGCTGGTTGGCCAGGTCGGAGAAATCCTTGTTATATGGAGTAGCGGTAAGCAGCAGGGTTTTGCAATCCAGTTTATGAATCAATTCCTGGATGTTGTGATATCGCTTTCCGCTGCTGTTGCGCAAGTTATGGCTTTCGTCTACGATAATCAGTCGGTAGTTCCAGGTGTTCTCCACATCAATGGGTTTCTGCATCGAGACGATGTCTGCTTTGAGATCGTATTTCTGCTTGTATTTTGCCCACATGTCCTGCAGGTTGGCTGGACAGATGATGAGGGTGCTGCTGGCGTAGGTCATCTCGTAGATTTTGGCGATGGCGCAGGCGGTGATGGTCTTTCCTAAACCCACCACATCGCCTATCATGGCTCCGTTTCGCTTGTCGTTGTTAAGATGCTTGGCAGCAATCTTCACCGCATTCTGTTGGAAATCGAAAAGGGTGTTGCGGAATTCGGGCGGAAGCGTAAACTCCTTGATGCCCGAACGTGCTTCCTGACTGAGATGATACACCGTCTTGAGATAAATATAATAAGGTGGAATATCTTCTTCGCCTGCCCAACTGTTGTCGATGGCATCTATCAATTCGCTGGTGATGTCGATGCAGAACTTGTCGTTCCATCTTGCATCAAACCATTCTGATAGTTTCTCTGCACTGTCGCTATCGGCAAACTCTGCATTCAGCTCTCCCTGTCGGGTTAATCCGGAGTAGGTGAGGTTACTGCTACCCATGATGGCTTGGATGGGGTTGAAGTTGTCGTCTGGCCGGTATGCGAGATAGAGTTTGGCATGCAGGGGCTCTCGGAGATAGAGCCTGACGCATACTTTCTCTTCCTTCATCTGTGCGGAGAGTCGGCGGAGTGTCCATTCATCGTTTTTCGATGGGAGTCCCAGCAGGAGCTGCTTCTTGAAGTCTCGGGCAATGGCTATTCTGCATTTCTGCACATACTCGGCATCGGGCAATTGTTTCTTGCCGGAATAGAGACTTCGGACGAGGTCTTCATCAGGTCGGTGCATGCCTATAAGGAGTCGGCAGGTGCGGAATATGCGGTCGTTCTGTTCATATACGAAATCACCGGATAGCTGGTCAACCTCATTGACAATAAGGTTCCAGCCGCGCAGGTTGAAGTAACCTACGCAGAAGTCAACGCGCTTTACGCCCACGTTGGAAATAATGCCCTGGAGCCCATCGGTGAACTTGGTTTCCAGGTTGTCATAGATACGAGCCATGTGATTGCTGTTTATAGGGTACAACAATCTCTAGCAGTTTCAATCTTTAGATTTGTTTGCATAATTGGTAGGAGCTTTAAATCTTGTTACTGAAATCTGTAAATTCTCAAAATGTCTTTTTCTAGGGGAAATAAAAAGAGCGTACCCGTCATCTCGTTGTATTCCTAAACAAGGCTGCTCCTACCACAGATGGCCCAACTACGAAATACAAGAGATGAGGGTACGCCATATCATGGCGCACCGTCTCATACTGTACGTTCGTAGTTTGAATTTTGCTTTGGTAGGAGCTATTCTGTTTAGAACTTCCAGTCGAATCGATACGAATCTAATCGTTAACCCACGAAAATAGAGCAGGTTTGGCATTTGCCTCGCCATACTTGGGCGCAAAGTTACTACATTTTATCGAAATGGCAAAAAATAATCCCAACTTTTTCTTTGTTATTCCAAAAAAAATGAGTAGCTTTGCAGATGAAATATAAAATGAAGCAATATGAGATATCCTATAGGTTTACAATCGTTTGATCATCTGCGTGAAGAAGGTTACGTATATGTCGATAAAACGGCAATGGTGTATTCCTTGGCACACGGAAGTACTGTCTATTTTCTGGGTCGTCCCCGACGATTCGGAAAGAGTCTTCTTATCTCTACCTTCGAGAACTATTTCCTGGGCAAAAAAGAACTGTTCAAGGGACTTGCCATCGAAAAACTGGAGACGGAGTGGAAAACCTATCCTGTGTTTCATATAGATTTCGGAACCGGTTCTTATGCCAATGCAGATGCACTCAATCAGATATTCGAGTTCTATATCTCAGGATGGGAAAAGAAATATCAGGTAGAGCGTGAACCGGGTGTCACCGATTATAACCTGAGATTTAAAAAGGTCTTGGAAGAGGCTCATCGTCAGACCGGGCTGCGTGCCGTAGTTCTGGTGGACGAGTATGACAAACCGCTGCTCGACGTGATGGATACGGGCTATATGGTAGAGCATTTGGGCGAACAGATCACTCTAGAGGAGAATAACAGAAACATGCTTCGTGCTTTCTATTCCACCTTTAAGGGAGCCGACAAGCACCTGCAGTTCGTTTTTCTCACCGGTGTTACCAAGTTCTCGCAGGTAAGTGTGTTCAGCGATTTTAATCAGCCTAACGACATCAGCATGTCGCCTAAATATGATACCATCTGCGGTATCACAGATGAGGAACTGGAACTGATTTTCTCCCAGCAAATCAAGGAGTTGGCGGCTGTTTACGGCTATACTGACGAGAAGATGCGGGCTGTATTGAAGAAGCGTTTCGATGGATACCATTTCAGCAAAAGGATGAAGGGAGTTTATAATCCTTTTAGCATTCTGAATACATTTGATAAGCAGGATGTCCAGGATTATTGGTTCAGCACAGGTACACCCACTTATCTGGTACGCTTGTTGAATCATTTTGATGAGGATCTGGATGAGTTGACGGGTAAGTATTATATGACCAATCAGTTTGTAGATTATCGTGCAGATAAGGAAAAGCCTTTGCCTATGATATTCCAGAGCGGTTATCTTACCATCAAGGATTATGATTGTGAGATGAATACTTTCATGTTAGATTATCCGAACGATGAAGTAAAGCGTGGCTTTGTTACTCTGATGGCCAACAATTATTTGGAGCCGAAAGACAACATTGATAATTGGATAGTAACGGCTATTTCTGCTTTAAGGAAAGGTAACCTGGATGATTTTCAAGTCCATCTTACAGCTTTCCTATCAAGTATTCCTTATACGATGCGTCGCAAGGATTCGGAACGGGAAAAGGAGCGTTATTTCCATTATACTTTTTATCTTCTGCTGCGACTTTTAAGCACATATACGGTTTATACGGAGAAGGTGCAGAGCCAAGGTAGGGTAGATTGCATAGTTGAGACCTCGAAGTTTATCTATATCTTTGAGTTCAAACTTGACGGAACTGCTCAGGAGGCATTGTTGCAGATAAATAATAGGGGATATGCCCGTGAGTATGCCAATGATAAAAGAAAACTCTTTAAAATTGGATGCAGCTTCTCTTCAGAAACGGGAACCATAGAAGATTGGAAGATTGAAGGCTGAAGACTGAAAGTTGTATTATAAATATTCAAATAGCATCATTTTGCTATCTTCACTAATCAAAAATGGTAAACTGCGGAAAGATTATAAGAAACTTTATAGTTTTCCGTAGTTTATCTTAAAAAATTTCTAAAAGATATACGAAATCTCAAATATGATTCGTATTTTTGCAAGTGGTATTCAGAGAATTGGCTGTTTTCTAATGCAACACTAAAACAGACCATGCCGATGATGCCGTGAAAACCCGGAGTTTTTTTGGAGATACACCGGGAGCCTAATAATGTTCTAACTAACAGTGTTGCGAGATGATAAAAAAATGAAAATCAAAAGTTTTTTGATTGCGTCTTTGGCTGCTTTCTCTCTTACAGCTGGCGCACAGTCGTTGTCACCCAATACCAAGTGGCATTGGGATAAGGGTACTATCGTGGTTGAAACTCCTGAACGTCCGGCTGGACAGCAGAATGTGTTGGGCTTGAAGGCTCCGAAATTGCAGACAGTGCGCGTGGGCTTCGTGGGCCTCGGTATGCGTGGACCATGGGCGGTGATGCGTTTCTGCCATATCCCTGGCGTTGAAATCGTGGCTCTCTGCGATTACGAGGAGAATCGTGCTGAAAAATCGCAGGAATATCTGCGCAAGCAGGGCTTGAAGCCGGCTGCCATCTACAGCGGTGAAAAGGGATACGAGGAGCTGTGCAAGCGCCAGGACATCGACCTGGTGTATATCGCTGCCGACTGGAACCACCACTTCCCTGTGGCTCAGTGTGCCATGGAGAACGGCAAGCATACTGCCATTGAGGTGCCTAGCGCCATGAACCTGGATCAGTGCTGGAGCCTGATTAACATGAGCGAGAAGACCCGCAAGCATTGCTTCATTCTGGAGAACTGCTGCTACGACTATTACGAGATGAATGCCCTGGCAATGGCTCAGGATGGCGTGTTCGGTAACATCATCCGTGCCGAGGGTGCTTACATCCACTGCCTGGAAGACTTCTGGGATGCTTACTGGAAGGATCCTAATGATAACGACAAGGATAATCTGCACTGGCGTATGAAGTACAACATGGAGAATCGTGGCGATGTTTATCCTACTCATGGATTGGGTCCTGTGGCTCAGTGTCTTAACATCCATCGTGGTGATAGATTCACTACACTCGTGGCCATGGATACTGAATCTTTCGTAGGTAAGGACTGGGTTTCAAAGAAGAGCGGCAAGGAGTGCAAGGAGTACCGCAACGGCGACCATACCACTACCTTGATGCGTACGGCTAAGGGTAAGGTGGTGGAGATTCAGCACAACGTGATGACTCCTCAGCCATACAACCGACTGTTTAAGTTGACCGGTACCAAGGGTTACGCTACCAAGTATCCTACCGAGGAGTTTGCCCTTTCGGGTGATGCTTTGAAGGGTACAGGTGCGCCTCAGATGGATAACCTCAATGCTCACGGTTTCATGAACAAGGAGCAGAAGGCTGCGCTGATAAAGAAGTATTACCATCCTATCTTGAAGAAGTATGGTGAGCTGGGGCGCCAGATGGGTCACGGAGGTATGGACTTCATCATGGATTCCCGATTGGTTTATTGCTTGCAGAACGGTTTGCCGCTGGATATGGACGTTTACGATTTGGCTGAGTGGTGCTCTCTGGCTGAGTTGGGCGCGATCTCTATGGATAACAACAGTGCATCTGTAACCTTCCCAGACTTCACCCGTGGTTTCTGGAACAAGGAGCAGGGTTACAAGCATCAGTATGCTTCTCCTGCCGACGAGGCTGCTACCGAGGCTGCCGCTGCTGCCTACACCAAGGCTCAGAAGGAGGCTACTGCCAAGTATAATCTGTGGAAGCTCTATGATGATGTGGCTGCTGCCAAGAAGGCTAACAATGCCAAGGCTCTGAAGAGTGCTACTGCCAAGTATAACAAGGCCGTGGCTGCTGCCAAGAAGGCAATGGCTGGCAAGAAATAAAGATTATTGATTTTTTGCAAGCTTTCCCCACACGCCCCAAGAACGCAAGCCCGCTAGGCGTCCCGGCGGATTTGAAATCCGCCGTCAAAAAAGGTTCGACCTATTAAAACCGGGGGATTTGTAATCCCCCAACAACAGGAAATGCATACTCCTTTGCTGCGGATTGCAAATCCGCAGAACCTTAATAGGTTAGGACATTTTTTACGCCGGATTTCAAATCCGGCGGGCGCCTTGCGGGCTTGCGTTTTGAGAGAGCGCAGATAATCATCAGAAAATAAGAATCATGAAGAAATGTTTGCTTCTTGGAAGTATTTGGCTTCCAAGAAGCAAACTTATAATAAACAACATAACTAAATGAAGAGAACATATTTATTACTTTTGGCTGGAATGCTCTGTACTCCAGCCGCCTGGGCAGATGGCACGCTGGGAGGATATTTCTACCAGCAGCAGGGAGCACCTACGGGATGGGAATGGCAAAGCCCTGATTCCGTGGCGGTTAACAAGCTGCAGCCGCACGCCTGGTTCTTCTCGTTCAGAAACATCGAGGAGGCGAGAAAGGTGCTGCCAGAAAACAGTTCCTACTGGAAATCACTCGACGGCTTGTGGAAATTCCACTGGGCGCCGAATCCAGATGAAAGACCCAAGGATTTCTTCCGCACAGACTATGATGTGTCAAAATGGGACGACATCAAGGTGCCGATGAACTGGAATATGGCGGGACTGCAGAGAGACGGAAAGAACAAGTATGGTGATCCGCTCTACTCAAACCAGCGCGTCATCTTCCAGCACTCCTGGCAGCCGATGAACGACTGGAAGGGCGGGGTGATGCGTACGCCGCCTAAAGACTGGATGACCTATCGCAACCGCAACGAGGTGGGCTCCTATCGCAGAACCTTCTCGGTGCCTGCCGACTGGAAGGGACAGGAAATCTATCTCAACTTCGATGGCGTGGATTCCTTCTTCTATCTCTACATCAACGGCAAATACGTGGGCTTCTCGAAGAACTCCAGAAATCTGGCTGAATTCAACATTACACCTTATTTAAATAAGAAGGGTGAGGAGAACACCGTGGCTGTAGAGGTGTATCGCCATTCAGACGGTTCCTTCCTCGAAAGTCAGGATATGTTCCGCCTGCCGGGCATCTTCCGCACCGTGGCGCTCACCGCCAAACCCCAGGTGCAGATTAGCGATATCAAGGCGATTCCAGACCTGGATGATACCTACACCCACGCCAAACTGCATATCACGGCGCAGCTGCAGAACCTCTCGAAGAAGGCCATCAAGGGCTATACCATCCAGTATTCGCTCTATGCCAACCGCCTTTATTCTGACGAGAACACCCTGCTCGGCGGCATCACCGCATCGGCTAAGCTGGATGGCAAGCTGAATGCCAAGGGCGAAATCAACCTTGAAGCTATTCTCGATGCCGAAAACAAGGTGAAGCTGTGGAGTGCCGAGGCACCTCACCGCTACACGCTGGTGGGCGAACTGAAGGATGCCAAGGGCAGGACCGTGCAGACTTTCTCTACCTTCGTGGGTTTCAGAAAGGTGGAAATCAAGGATACGCCTGCCCATAAGGATGAGTTCGGACTGGCTGGAAGATATTACTATCTGAACGGTCAGCCTATCAAGCTGAAGGGTGTGAACCGCCACGAGAACAATACCCAGCTGGGACATACCGTGAGCCGCGAACAGATGGAGCACGAGGTGTTCCTGATGAAGCGCGGCAACATCAACCACGTGCGCAACTGCCACTATCCTGATGCGCCTTACTGGTATTATCTCTGCGATAAATACGGCATCTACCTGGAAGACGAGGCTAACGTGGAAAGCCACGAGTATTACTATGGCAAGCAGAGTCTTTCTCATGTACAGGAATTCCGTAATGCCCACATAGCCAGAAACATGGAGATGGTTCACGCCACGGTAAACCATCCGTCGGTGGTTATCTGGAGCTTGGGTAACGAGGCGGGTCCGTGCAAGACCTTCGTAGATTGCTACAACGCCATCAAGGCCTACGATACCAGTCGCCCTGTGCAGTATGAGCGCAACAACGCCATCGTGGATATGGGTTCCAACCAGTATCCATCCATCGCCTGGGTGCAGGGTGCCGTGAAGGGAAACTATAATCTGAAGTATCCGTTCCACATCTCAGAGTATGCGCATTCCATGGGTAACGCCTGCGGTAACCTGATAGATTACTGGGATGCCATCGAGAGCACCAACTTCTTGATGGGTGGTGCCATCTGGGACTGGGTTGACCAGGCGCTGGACAAGCAGGATCCTGCCACCGGCAAGACCTACTGGGCTTACGGCGGCGACTTCGGCAAGGACAACAAGCCAAACGACGGTATGTTCTGCATGAACGGTATCATGCGCCCAGACCTTACCCCTAAGGCTCAGTACTTTGAGGTGAAGAAGGTATATCAGAACGTGGGCGTGAAGGCCATCGACATGAAGCAGGGACAGATTGAAATCTTCAACAAGAACTACTTCGAGCCGCTGAAGAACTATCAGATAGTATGGTCGCTCTATCAGGACGGCGTTTGCGTGAAGAAGAACCAGCCGCTGCAGGGAGCCAAGAACATCGTGGGTCCTCGCGAGAAGGGCTTCTACACCCTGCCTTACGACTATGCGAGTCTGGATCCTAAGAGCGAGTACTTCGTAACCATCCAGTTCCTGCTGGGCAAGGATATGCCTTGGGCTGCCAAGGGCTATGTTCAGATGGAGGAGCAGTTGAGGGTGAAGGGTGCCGATGTGGCCGCTCCTTCTATTGCTGCCGTTACCAAGGGTGGCAAGGCGATGAAGTATCAGCTCGACAAGGCTGCGAAGCGTGCCAATATTACGGGCGACAACTTCCAGGTGGCTTTCGATTTGAACACCGGTGCCATCTACAGCTTGAAGTACGGCAATCAGGAAATCATCAAGGATGGCAACGGTCCGAAGCTGGATGCTTACCGTGCTCCTACTGACAACGATGCGGGTATCGGATATCACAACGCATGGTTCAAGAACGGACTTTACGACCTGCAGCACGTGGTGAAGAGTTGGACTTGTACTGCTAACAAGAAGGATGGTACCTATCAGCTCGACTTCACTGTGGAGAGCCAGGGCAAGGAAGGCTGCGATGTGAACTATGGCAACCGCGATCGTGACCCGGAGTCTTGCTATAATTTCGAGAAGAACAAGCGTGCCTTGACAGATGCTGACCTGAAGTTCACTTCTCGTCAGATTTACACCATCTACAAGGATGGTTCCATCGAGATGCAGAGTGCCATCGGTGCCAACCGCTCGAAGGTGATTCTGCCTCGCATCGGATATTCTATGGTGTTGCCAAGTGAGTTGAATCAGTATGATTACTACGGTCGTGGACCAGTGAACAACTATAACGACCGCAAGACCAGCCAGTTTATCGGATGGTATCACAGTGCGGTGGCTGAGCAGGGCATCATGCTTCCTAAGCCTCAGGCACAGGGCAACCGCGAGGAGGTTCGCTGGTGCGCCGTTACCAACAGCCAGCAGCAGGGCGTGGTGTTCATTTCAGACAGCACCATGTCGGCTTCGGCTCTTCCTTGGAGCCAGCAGGAGTTGACTTTGGCGGCTCATCCATATCAGTTGCCTAAGAGCAGCGGAACCCATCTGCATCTGGATGCGAAGGTTACCGGACTGGGTGGAGCAAGTTGTGGCCAGGGTGGTCCGTTGACTCCCGATAAGGTTCGCAGTACGCCAACTACCTTCGGTTTCATCATCCGTCCAGCCGTGAGGGCTGAGTTGGGTAACCTGGTGAAGGTTTCTGCTACGGGCAGAGAGATGGCGAAGGAGATGATGCAGAAGATGAAGCAGAATAAGCAGTCTGCCGGTTTGCAGATAGCCTTTGCATCGAGTCAGGAGCCTGATGAGGGTGATGCTGGCTACATGGTGGATGGCGATCCTTCTACCTTCTGGCATACGATGTATTCCATTACGCTGGCGAAGTATCCTCACTGGGTTGACTTCGATGCCGGTAAGGAGAAGATTATCAAGGGTTTCACCTATCTGGCGCGTCAGGATGGTTCGCTGAATGGCTGCATCAAGGATTACGAGATTTACGTAAGTAACGACAACAAGAATTGGGGCAACCCAATCTTGAAGGGTAAGTTCGAGAAAACAGCCAAGCTCCAGAAGGTGATGTTTGGCAAGCCAGTGAAAGCCCGCTATGTTCGTCTGCGTGCCTTGAATGAGCAGAATGGTCAGGATTACGCATCTGGCGCAGAATTTACGCTGGTTACGGAATAAAATATCATTGAATATACTTTGGTTATAGAATCATCGAATATATTTCAATAAAATCTTTAATAAAAAGAAGAGGCTGATGCGTGATGTGCACCAGCCTCTTTTTATTGAAGTATTTTTTTTTGAAATACCTTTTCTTATTACAAAATCTTGTGATACAATGCGATGATATCTTTTACTTCTGAACAGGAATCTTCTGAACACGGCGCTCATGACGGCCACCCTCGAAAGTAGTGGCGAAGAACTCGTCGAGGATAGCCTCGGCTGTCTTGTTGTCGATGAAACGACCAGGAAGTACCAATACGTTGGCATCGTTGTGCTGACGAATGAGATGAGCAATCTCCTTGCACCATGCCAAACCGGCACGTACACCCTGATGCTTATTCAATGTCATGGCGATACCTTCGCCGCTGCCGCAAATGCCGATACCCGGATAAACCTCGCCGCTCTCGATGCCTTCGCCAAGAGCATGACCGAAATCAGGATAGTCAACGCTTGCATCGCTATATGTACCATAATCCTTTACAGGATAACCCTTCTTCTCCAAATACTGCAATACAAACTGCTTCAATGGGAAACCAGCGTGATCGCTAGCAATACCAACTGTCTTTACTTCCATAATACTTAAGTTTTAAAAGTGAAGAACAAAGAGAACTCTTGTTTTAAATTGAAGAACTTAGAAAACTCTTCATCACTTCACAAGGTTAATGTTTAAGATAGAGATAGGAGCTAGATGCCAGTAACCGGGAAATGCCATCCGGCAAATCTCCCGAGTCCTAACTTCCAACTCCTAACTTTTTATACTAATTAAGCCTCAGCCAAGAAATCCTTTACCTGCTTGTAAACGTTCTCGCCTGTGTAGCCGAGCTTCTCATCGAGCACCTTGTAAGGAGCAGAGAAACCGAAGCTCTCCATACCCCAAACCTTACCGTTGGCGCCTACGAGACCCTGGAGTGTTACAGGAAGACCAGCTGTCATACCGAAGATCTTAGCGTTCTTTGGCAATACGCTCTCCTGGTACTCCTTGCTCTGACCACGGAACAAGCCCTCTGATGGAGCACTTACCACGCGAACCTTGATGCCATCAGCACGCAAAGCTGCGCAACCTGCCTCCAATGTAGAAACCTCAGAACCGCTGGCTACCAAGATTACATCTGGATTCTCGTCGCTGCCTGCTACGATGTAAGCACCCTTAGCTGCCTGCTCGTAATCTGTTCCCTCTGGCAACTTAGCGATGCCCTGACGAGAGAAAATCAAAGCTGTTGGAGTCTCAACGTTCTCCATAGCGAGCTTCCAGCATACGGTAGTCTCGTCAGCATCAGCTGGACGGAATACGCGAACGCTATCCTTACCTGCATGGTTCTTCAACTTCTCCATCAAGCGGATCTGTGCCTCCTGCTCAACTGGCTCGTGAGTAGGTCCGTCCTCACCAACGCGGAATGCATCGTGAGTCCAGATAAACTTAACAGGAACCTGCATCAGGGCAGCGATACGAACAGCTGGCTTCATATAATCAGAGAATACGAAGAATGTACCCATTGCTGCAACCACACCACCGTGGAGCATCATACCGATACACATATCAGCCATTGTCAACTCAGCAACACCTGCCTGGAAGAATGCGCCTGAGAAATCGCCACGAACGATGCTCTTGGTCTTCTTCAAGAAACCATCTGTCTTATCTGAGTTAGAAAGGTCAGCAGATGCACAGATCATGTTAGGAACCTGCTCTGCCAAAACGCCGAGACAAGCAGCAGAAGCAGCACGTGTAGCTGAACCAGCCTTCTGCTCAACCTTGCTCCAATCTACCTTAGGAGCCTTGCCGCTGAACCACTCATCCATCTGAGCAGCCTTCTCTGGGTTAGCCTTGCGCCACTCAGCCTCTGCAGCCTTGCGCTTAGCAACGATCTTCTTCAACTCCTCAGCACGCTTAGCGTAGATCTCCTTTACATCGTCGAAGATAACGAATGGGTTCTCAGGATCACCACCGAGGTGCTTGATAGTATTTACGTATGCGTCGCCACCGAGAGGAGCACCGTGAGTGTTGATG
>USJX01000055.1 GCA_900555035.1 uncultured Prevotella sp. | reverse complement strand
TTGTTGCTCAGGCACTTATAAATAATGTTAAACTATAGTGTTGCGGAATTAAGGTTGAATTGAAAGAATGAAAGAATTTGTTATATCAGAGGTCAAGGCGGAAACCGCTGTGCTCGTGGGTCTTATCACCAAGACACAGGACGAGGCCAAGACCAAGGAATATCTCGACGAGTTGGAATTTCTTGCCGATACCGCAGGTGCCGTCACCGTGAAGAGATTCACGCAGAAGGTGGTGGCTCCTAACCAGACCACCTACGTGGGAAAGGGTAAGCTGGAGGAAATAAGACAATACATCAAGGACGAGGAAGAAGAAGACAGAGAAATAGGTATGGTGATCTTCGATGATGAACTTTCTGCCAAGCAGATCAGAAACATCGAGCAGGAACTGCAGGTGAAGATTCTCGACCGTACTTCCCTGATTCTCGACATCTTCGCCATGCGTGCCCAGACCGCAGCAGCCAAGACCCAGGTAGAGCTGGCACAGTATCGCTACATGCTTCCTCGCCTGCAGCGACTCTGGACCCACCTGGAGCGTCAGGGTGGTGGTTCCGGCTCCGGTGGCGGAAAGGGTTCCGTGGGATTGCGTGGTCCTGGTGAGACCCAGCTTGAGATGGACCGCCGTATCATCCTCGGCAGAATGAGTCTGCTCAAGGAACGCCTCGCCGAGATTGACAAGCAGAAGACTACCCAGCGAAAGAACCGCGGAAGAATGATTCGTGTGGCCCTGGTGGGATATACCAACGTGGGAAAATCCACCATCATGAACCTGCTCAGCAAGAGCGAGGTGTTTGCAGAGAACAAACTCTTTGCCACACTCGATACCACCGTGCGCAAGGTGGTGGTAGATAACCTGCCATTCCTGCTTGCCGACACCGTGGGATTCATCCGCAAGTTGCCTACCGACCTGGTGGATTCCTTCAAGAGTACTCTGGACGAGACCCGAGAGGCCGACCTGCTGCTGCACGTGGTGGATATCTCGCACCCCGACTTCGAGGAGCAGATTCAGGTGGTAGAAAAGACCCTGGAAGAACTGGAATGCGCCGACAAGCCATCGATGATTATCTTCAACAAGATAGACAACTACTCATGGGTAGAGAAGGAAGAGGATGACCTCACCCCGATGGAAAAGGAAAACATCCCGCTGGAAGACCTGAAGAAGACCTGGATGGCGAAACTCAACGACGACTGTCTCTTCATCTCGGCCAAGAACAAGGAAAACATCGATGAGTTCCGCGAGGTGCTATACAAGAAAGTGAGAGAGCTCCACGTACAGAAGTATCCATACAACGACTTCCTGTACCAGGATTACGAATAAACATCCACAAAAAACGTATCAACAATGAATGACTACAGACCTCTGACCTCCGAGGAAATCGAGGTGCTCAAGAGCAACGACTGTTGGGCAGAAGACTGGACATCCGTTAATGTTGCAGAAGATTTCAAACCAAACTTCATGCACCGCGTGATGCTCTATGGCGAAGTGAATATCGGTGCCTTCAACAAGAACGTGGAGGTGAGCCAGGGATTCGTGAAGCATGCCGGCATCAACAATGCCACCCTGCGCAATGTGACAATCGGCGACGACTGCCTCATCGAGAATGTGGGCAACTATGTGAACAACTATACCATCGGCGACGACTGTTACATATCAAACATATCGACCCTGGAAACCACCGAGGGTGCCACCTATGGCGAAGGCAACCTGGTGAGTGTGCTCAACGAGGTGGGCGAAGGCAACGTGATTCTGTTCAGCGACCTGAACAGTCAGCTTGCCGCCTTCATGGTGAAGCATTTCTCCGACAAGGAACTGAAGGAGAAGATTCGCCAGCTTATCAAAACCGATATCGACAACAAGATGCCGGAAAGAGGTCAGATAGGCAACAACGTGAAGATAGTCAACACCAAGGAGATAACCAACTGCATCATCAACGACTTCTGCGAAGTGAACGGTGCGGCACGTCTCAGCGACTGTACGCTGCTCGGTTCTGCCCATGGCAACGTATATATCGGCACCGGCGTCATTGCCGAAAACTCGATCATCGCCGAGGGCGCATCGGTTATCAACAGCGTGAAGATACAGGATTGCTACGTGGGCGAAGCCTGCCAGCTGAGCAACGGTTTCACGGCATCAACCTCGGTGTTCTTCGCCAACAGCTACATGAGCAACGGCGAGGCTTGTGCAGCCTTCTGTGGTCCATTCACCGCATCGCATCATAAGAGCAGTCTGCTCATCGGCGGCATGTTCTCTTTCTATAATGCAGGTTCAGCCACCAACTTCAGCAACCATGCCTACAAGATGGGTCCTATGCACTGGGGCATCCTGGAGCGCGGTTCGAAGACAGCCAGCGGCGCCTATCTGCTGATGCCAGCTACCCTGGGTTCGTTCTCGGTATGCTTCGGCAAACTGATGCACCACCCTAACACCCGCAACCTGCCATTTGCCTATCTCATAGCCGATGGCGACAAGATGTTCCTCATTCCAGGCAGAAACATCACCACCGTGGGTCTGTACCGCGACATCAAGAAATGGCCTAAGCGTGACCTCCGTGCACAGGAAAACCGCAAGAGCATCGTGAACTTCGACTGGCTCTCTCCTTTCTCCGTGGGCGAAATTCTGAAGGGCAAGAAGATTCTGGAGAGTCTCCGTGAGGTGACGGGCGACAATGTGTCGCAGTATCTCTATCACGAGTACATCATTCCAGCCTCATCGCTGCACAAGGGCATCAAGTACTACGACATCGCCCTGCGCATCTACATGGGTGCCGTGTTGAAACGAGTACTGAAGAGAGACCCTGCCATCACGCCGCCGGCTACACAGGTGGGAACCAGCGACTGGGACGACCTTTCGGGTCTCCTGCTGCCAGTGAGCGAGGAAGAGCGCATCGTAAACGACCTGAAGGAGGGCAACATCGAGAGCATCCAGCAGCTCATAGAGCGCTTCGAGGAGATTGATACCAACTACCGCCAGTATCAGTGGGCATGGACCTACAAGATGATTTGCGACTACTACGGTATTCCGGAAATCACACTGGAAGATGCCAACCGCATACACGAAGACTACATCAAGGCACGCCGCTCATGGATTGCAGAAATCAAGAAGGATGCCGAGAAGGAGTTCGCCATGGGCGATGTAGAGGAAGAAGTGTTCCGCAACTTCGTGAACAGCCTCAACCAGGAAGTGGATTACGAGAATTAATTGATAATTAATAATTAATAATTTATAGTTTATAGTTCATCATTAAAAATGACTTTAAAACATGTATTGATGGCGGCTATCCTGATGGGAAGCCTCAACGCCACAGCCAAGGACTATCATTACACCACCGTAGCAGGTGATGCTATGAAAACCCGCATCTATACCCTCGACAACGGACTGAAGGTGTATATGTCGGTGAATAAGGAAAAGCCTCGCTTGCAGGCTAACATTGCAGTGAAGACGGGTTCCAGAAACGATCCTGCCGAAACCACGGGTCTTGCCCACTATCTGGAGCACCTGATGTTCAAGGGTACCCAGAAATTCGGCACCACCGACCATGCCAAGGAGAAGCCATATCTCGACGAGATTACCCGCAGATATGAGAGCTACCGCAAGCTCACCGACCCGGCTCAGCGCAAGCAGGCTTACCACGAGATTGATTCCATCTCGCAGCTCGCTGCTAAGTATAACATCCCTAACGAGTACGACAAACTGATGGCGAGCATCGGAAGCCAGGGCACCAATGCCTATACTTCAAACGATGTAACCTGCTATGTGGAGAACATCCCGAACAATGAGATTGAGAACTGGGCGAAGGTGCAGAGCGACCGATTCCAGAACATGGTAATCCGCGGTTTCCACACCGAGCTGGAGGCTGTGTATGAGGAGAAGAACATCTCGATGGCAAGCGACAACACCAAGGAGTTTGCTGCCCTCTGGAAACTTCTTACCCCTACCCACCCTTACGGTACCCAGACCACCATCGGCGAGCAGGAGCACCTGAAGAATCCTAGCATCATCAATATCCAGAACTATTTCCACCGCTACTATGTGCCAAACAATGTGGCCATCTGCATGTCGGGCGATTTCGACCCAGACCAGACCATCGCCATCATCGACAAGTACTTCGGTTCATGGAAGAAGAGCGACAACCTCTCACGTCCTGAGTTCAGCGCACAGCCAGACCTCACAGCCGTGAAGGATACAGCCGTGGTGGGCAAGGATGCTGAAAACGTGATGCTTGCCTGGAAGTTCAAGGGTGCCAACGACAAGGAGAACGATATTCTCGATGTAATCGGCGAAATGCTGACCAACGGAAAGGCAGGATTGATGGAGGTAGATTTGGAGCAGCAGATGAAGATAGCTTCAGCCAGCGCCTTTACCTATGGTCTGCACGATTACTCAGCCTTCATCGTAGCCGGTACTCCTAACAAGGAGCAGAAGCTGGAAGAGGCTCGTGCCCTGCTCCTCGACGAGATGGCGAAGCTGCGCCGTGGCGAGTTCGACAACGACCTGCTGCCATCGGTCATCGCCAACAAGAAGCTGAACTACTACAAGAGTCTGGACGACAACGAGGAGCGTACCAACATCATGGTGGATGCCTTCATCAACGACCAGAAATGGGAAGATGTAGCCAGCAAGCTCGACCGACAGAGCAAGCTGACCAAGCAGGATATCGTTGACTTTGCCAAGAAGTATCTGCGCGACGACAACTTTGTCTGCGTATATAAGCGTATGGGCGAAGACAATACCTTGAAGAAGATAGAGAAGCCAGCCATCACTCCTATCCCAGCCAACCGCGAGTATGAGAGTGACTTCGTGAAGGAAATCAAGAATGCCAAGGTTCCAGACATCCAGCCTCAGTTCCTCGACTTCAAGAAAGACCTCACTGTAACCAAGACCAGCAAGAAGCTGCCGCTCATCTACAAGCAGAACACCCAGGACGACCTCTTCAACCTCACCTTCCGCTATGAGTTTGGTGATGAAGACGACATCCGCTACAGCTATGCAGCGCAGTATCTCAACTATATCGGCACCGACAAGAAGAGTGTATCAGCCATCAAGCAGGCATTCTACAAGCTGGCTTGCAACTACAGCATCGTACAGGGTTCCAAGACCCTGCAGATTAATCTGAACGGTCTGAACGAGAATCTTCCTGCTGCCCTCAACCTGATGGAGGAAATCCTGCACCATGCCAAGGCCGACAAGAATTCCTGGAACCAGTTTATCGACCTCATGGAGAAGATGCAGACCGATGCCAAGACAAACCAGCAGTCGAACTTCAGCTATCTCTGGGCTTACAGCACATACGGTGCCTACAACCCAACCCGCAACGCCATCAAGACAGCCGACCTGCGCAAGATGGACCCACAGGAACTCGTGAACCTGCTGGGCGGACTGAACAACATGGAGCACACCGTAACCTACTACGGTCCATACAGCGAGAAGCAGTTGAACGCCATGCTTGCCAAGGAGCACAAGACAGCCAAGAAGCTCGCCGCCGTGCCAGAAGGCAAGGAGTACAAGATGGAAGAAATCAAGCAGAACGAGATTTACATTGCTCCATACGAGGCAAAGAACATCTATCTGCGCTACTACCAGAACGAGGGCAAGAAGAGCAGCGTGAACGACGGGGCACTGGTTTCTCTCTTCAACGAGTATTTTGGTGGCGGCATGAATGCCATCGTCTTCCAGGAACTCCGCGAAACCCGCGGTCTGGCTTACAATGCATGGGCATCTTACCTTACTCCAACCCGCAAGGATGAGAAGGATTTCTTCGTGAAGCACATCATCTCGCAGACCGACAAGATGATGGACTGCATCCACGTGTTTGATGAAATCACCAACAACCTGCCACAGAACGAGGCATCATTCAACCTCGCCAAGCAGAGTCTGATGAAGTCAATCCAGAGCCGCCGCGTAACGAAGGATGGCGTTATCAATGCCTACCTCAACGCCAAGCTGATGGGTATCGACTATGATGCCACCAAGCTCTATTACGAGCAGATTCCATCGCTCACCCTGCAGGATGTGACCAACTTCGAGAAGCAGAACATCGTGGGCAAGCCTCATCGCATCATCATTCTTGGCGACGAGAAGAATCTCGATATGAAGAGCCTGGAGAAGATTGCGCCAATCAAGCGTCTCTCTCAGGAAGAAATCTTCGGCTATTAAATAGGAAAAAGAATATATTGAATATTTCAACAGTTTTTAAAGAACAAAAAACATTATGGCAAAAACTCCAGATTTTAAGTATGCTCCAATGTTCCAGATTGGAGAGGACAAGACTGAGTATCGCCTTATCTCTAAGGAAGGCGTAAGCACAGCAGAGTTCGAGGGTAAGACTATCCTCAAGGTTTCTAAGGAAGCTCTTACCTTGCTGGCTCAGCAGGGTTTCCACGACGTAGAGTTCAAGCTCCGTCGTGAGCACAACCTCCAGGTGGCTAAGATCCTCAGCGACCCAGAGGCTTCTGAGAACGACAAGTATGTAGCTCTCCAGTTCCTCCGCAATGCAGAGACTGCCGTTAAGGGCATCCTCCCATTCTGCCAGGATACAGGTACTGCTATCATCCACGGCGAGAAGGGTCAGCGTGTATGGACCGACTTCGAGGACGAAGAGGCTTTGAGCCTGGGTGTATATAACACCTATACACAGGACAACCTGCGTTACTCTCAGAACGCTCCTCTCAACATGTATGATGAGGTAAACACCCGTTGCAACCTGCCTGCCCAGATTGACATCGAGGCTACAGAGGGCGATGAGTACCGCTTCGTGATGGTAGCTAAGGGTGGTGGCTCTGCCAACAAGACCTACTTCTACCCTATGACCAAGGCTACTATCCAGAACGAGGGTACACTGCTCCCATTCCTCGTAGAGAAGATGAAGAGTCTGGGTACAGCTGCATGTCCTCCTTACCACATCGCCTTCGTTATCGGTGGTACTTCTGCAGAGAAGAACCTCCTTACCGTGAAGTTGGCTTCTATCAAGTACTACGATGAGTTGCCTACAACAGGTGATGAGACGGGTCGTGCTTTCCGTGACATCGACTTGGAGAACAAGCTTCTCGAAGAGGCTCACAAGATTGGTCTGGGTGCACAGTTTGGCGGTAAGTATCTGGCTCACGATATCCGTGTCATCCGTTTGCCACGTCATGGTGCAAGCTGCCCTATCGGTATGGGTGTTAGCTGCTCTGCCGACCGTAACATCAAGGCTAAGATCAACAAGGACGGTATCTGGTTGGAGAAGATGGATGAGAACCCAACAGAGTTGATTCCTGAGGAGTTCCGCAACCCAGGTGAGGGTACCAAGGGTATCGAGATTGACCTCGACAAGGGTATCGACGCCGTTCGTGCTGAGTTGAGCAAGTATCCTGTAAGCACCCGTGTTAACTTGAAGGGTACCATCATCGTTGCTCGTGACATCGCTCACGCTAAGCTCAAGGCTCGCTTGGATGCAGGCGAGGAGATGCCAGAGTACTTCAAGAATCACCCTATCCTCTATGCTGGTCCAGCCAAGACTCCAGAGGGTTATCCATGTGGTTCAATGGGACCTACCACAGCCAACCGTATGGACCCATACGTAGATGAGTTCCAGGATCACGGTGCTAGCTTGGTAATGATTGCCAAGGGTAACCGTGGCGATGTTGTTACAGAGGCTTGCAAGAAGCATGGTGGTTTCTACCTCGGTACTATCGGTGGTGTAGCTGCCGTTCTCTCTCAGAGTTCTATCAAGAGCATCGAGTGCGTAGAGTACCCAGAGCTCGGTATGGAGGCTATCTGGAAGATTACCGTAGAGGACTTCCCAGCATTCATCCTCGTAGATGACAAGGGCAACGACTTCTTCAAGCAGTTGAAGCCTTGGACTCCTTGCAAGGAATGCCAGAAGTAATGACATAAAAATCATGATATTAAAAAAAGCTCAGGGCTATCAGCCTTGAGCTTTTTTCGTATATATATCATTCGTATATATATAATATGTAGATGCCATTGGCATATTATCTCATAAACTTACTGTAGATGCTGTAGTAGATATCCACCCACCCCTCGTCGGTAAGCGCAGCCAAATCGCGCGCCACATCCTTATGGGAATCTATGAAATTCACCAGGTCGGGATTATATCGGGTTCCGGCATCTCTTCTGAATTCCTCCATCACCCTATCAAAGTTCTTTCCGTTCTTGTAGTTACGGCCGATGCGTTCGGTGGCAGCCTGCATGCAGTCGCTCAGGGTGATGATGTCTATCAGGATGCGCTTAGGCGACTTTGTGTTGTCGAAATCTTCAGGATATCCGCCCTTACCATTATACCACTTATGGTGGCCCAGGGTAGTATCCCGAAACTTCTCATAGAGCGAAGGGGCTATCTTCAGCAATTCGGCACCCAAAGCCGGATGCTTCTTGATGATGCCAAACTCCTCGTCGGTGAGCGGGCGATAATCGTTGTTCACCACCGAGATGATGGCGTTCTTGCCGATGTCGTGATACATCGCCGCCTCGAAGATGAAGTTCATGCACTTTCTGGTATCATAGAAAATCTTGCCATCTATGCGTTCACCCAGTACACCTTTCAACAATTCAGGCTGATAGGTCAGGATGCCCTCCATCAGTTTCTGGGCAATCAGCGCCACATGTGCCGAGTGGGCATAGGTAGTAACCTGGGTGGCCACATTCAACTCGTTGAGATAATAGATGCGCTCCTCTTCCTTCAGATACTTGATGGCACGGGGATAGGTGGCGAGGATATTCAGATACTTCACATACAGATTATCTGCCTGCTGGTCCAGGCGATGATGATAGATGGTAACAATAGCCTCGCACATCTTCTTCACTGCAGCCCGCTTCTTGGGATAAGAAACATCCGCCACGTCATTCAGATAGAAGTAATTCATAAAAGGCATCAGCACCTGCTGCAGTTCCTTGCTATCAAAGCGTTTGTTATGGATTTTAGTCATCGCTTCCTTATTATATCTCTTTTTCGCCCTCTTCAAGGCCTCCTTCGCCGTAATCTGTCCCAGCATCATCTGCATCACCAGGGTGCGGGAGTAAGAGAGCCCCGACAGATGTGGGTCGGCAAGATTCCGGGCCACGATAACCTGCATCAGGGAGTCGGCATGCTGCTTTTCCAGGATGGTGGTATCGGCAAGATACACATTGCGCACCAGGCTTTCTTCGGCATGCTCTACCCTTTCCTGCTGACGCTGGTAATCTTTTTCGCGCATAATCAAATAGGTATGGGGCAAGCGGAGCAGAATTTTGTATTCTTCTACCAGAGCACGGAACTCCGCTACGGTCTGCATCTTGTAATATAGCCAGTTGGTAACCGTCAGGTTATCCAACGCCACAAGACAAGACTCCACGTAATTAGGCGAGCGGAACCGGTCTTCCCGAATAGAACGCTTCAGATAGTAATAAGACTGTTGCAGAACCAGGGTATCCTTACCAAGAGTAAAGATTTCATACAGGAATTCACCCTTGAAAACATCTACCAGTCCGGCATAGTTCTTCGAATCCGGGCATCTTCCGCTGCCATAATATTCCAGGAGGATATCGCAGAGCTGGTTGCCCAGAAAGGGGTCTATCTTTCCATCAGCATACAGTTTCTGCAAACCGCTGCACAAATTCCGATACGCCTCGTGGGGAATCAGTTTCTTATCCTGCTTGAAATAATCGGTCATGGAGGATATGATTTTCTTGTTGACCGCAAAGAGCTGTGCATTCTTCAATGCCCGATGCTTGAAGAAATTGATCCAATCCACGTGGTCCTTGATCAGGAAGATGCTGTCGTTGTACCGGTTGTAGGTACGGCGATTCTGTTCCAAGATGCGGAAACATTTCTCGAAATCAGGAATTTCAGGATTTTCAGAACTTGCAGGAATGTCCGAAACACAGGAACTGTCAGAACGCACTTGTGCCTGGCAAATATCTGCGATACCTGCCAAGCACAATATGATTATCATGATTACCTGTTTCAAAATTTCAATAACTTCCGTTTACTTTTTACTATCATATTCAAATAATAGGCAAAATTATCGAATTTATTCCAAGTAACCAACTATTTTTGTTTTATTTCACAAAATTTTATTTTGTGTATTCCTCAGGGATAACAGGCATTGCACCATTCTGGGTGCAAACGTAGGCACTTACCTTAACGGCAAGTTCGTGTGCCTCCTGGATGCTCTTGCCCTTCAGGATGCTGGCACAGAAAGTACCGGTGAAGCTATCACCTGCACCTACGGTATCAGCCACCTCAACCTTTGGAGTCTCCTGGAATGACTTCACACCTGGAGCAAATACATAGCTGCCGTTTACACCGCAGGTAAGCACGAGCATATCGAGATTGTACTTGCCGAGAATCAACCAGCACTTGTTCTCGATATCCAAACCTGGATAACCGAAGAGACGGCCGATGGTAATCAACTCCTCATCGTTAATCTTCAAAACATTACAGCGCTTCAGGCTCTCGGTAATCACCTCTGGAGTATAGAAGTTCTGACGGAGATTGATATCGAAGATCTTCAGACAATCCTCTGGAGTATGATCAAGGAATGTATAGATGGTCTTGCGGCTAACCTCACTGCGCTGAGCCAGAGAGCCCCAGCATACAGCACCAGCATTGGCAGCTATCTCCTTGATATCATCGGTGAATGGGATGTTATCCCAAGCCACATTCTGCTTGATATCGTAAGTAGGAACACCCTCCTTATCGAGCTGCACCTGAACAGTGCCTGTAGGATAATCCACTACAGGCATCACATACTTGAGCTTCTTCTCATCGAGCAGGCGGAGAGCTGTGTCGCCCAGAACATCCTTGCCCACAGCACTGACGGCTACAGAATGCAGACCATGCTGACCAGCGTGGTAAGCGAAGTTGGCAGGAGCACCGCCGAGTTGAGAACCAGAAGGGAGAACGTCAAAGAGAATCTCACCCAAACCTACACAATATTTTGTATCTAAATTCTTTGTTTCCATAATTACACCTTATTATATGATTGATATTACAACTTGCGGATATAAGTGAAGAGATAAGCTACACCCACTGCCATGACAGCCACGGCACCTGCCTGACCCATAGCATCGCTGGCGAAGCCCATAATCAATAGGAAGACGGTACCACCGAAGAGTCCCATAATCATCAATCCACTCACCTCGTTCTTCTTATCAGGCATAGCAAGCAGAGCCTGAGAGAAAATCATGGAGAAGACATTAGAGTTGCCATATCCCACGAGGGCGATGGCGATATAGAGCATCAACTTACTATCACCTAGCCACATGCCAATCATACTCAATGCCATCATCACAACGCTGATGATGAAGAAAGTGCGGGTCTTCATCATGCGGAGGAAGGCTGTACCGGTGAAACATCCGATGGTACGGAAGATGAAGTAGAGCGATGTGGCGAAAGCTGCATCGTTAAGACTCCATCCCAAGCGCTCCATCAGAATCTTAGGAGCTGTGGTGTTGGTACCCACATCGATGCCCACATGACACATGATACCGATGAAGGAAAGCAGCACGATAGGTTTGCCGAGCAACTTGAAGCACTCGCCGAAGCCGGAAGCCTTACCCTCGTTCTTCTCCTCCTCGATAGGTGTTCCTGCCAGGAAGAAGGTGGCTGCGATTCCGATAACCATATAGATTGGGAAGAGAACTCTCCAACCCAAACCGAAGGTAGGAATGCTTGCCATGGCACCCCACATAGCGATGTATGGAGCCAGGAAGGAAGCGATGGCCTTCACGAACTGACCGAAGGTCAAAGTAGAAGCCAAGTTCTTACCTGATGTTACTACAGAAACCAGCGGGTTCAGGGAAGTCTGCATCAATGCATTTCCGATGCCGAGCAAAGAGAATGACACGAGCATCATTTCGAAGTTTTCGCCAAAGATGGGCAAAAGGAGTGAAATAACGGTAACGAGCAAAGACAGGAGTACTGTCTTCTTTCTACCTATCTTATTCATCAGGATTCCTGTAGGAACCGAGAAGATGAGAAACCAGAAGAATACCAAGGATGGAAACAGATTGGCTGTTGCATCATTGAGGTTGAGATCTTCCTTTACGTAGTTGGAGGCGATACCTACCAAATCTACAAATCCCATGGCGAAGAAACAGAGCATCACCGGGATGATTGATAATTTTGATGATTTATTCATAATTGTTAGCGGTATTATTTCTATTTTGCTGGTGCAAAGGTAGCGATAAACGATACAATATATCATAAAATATCGTTCATCAGCTACCATTTATGTTGCATTGTTACATCAGTAACACGCTAAGAAACAATTGTCTCATAGATTCAGTTCTTAACAGATGAGGTTACTTGATGTCGTAAATCTGATACTTACCCTTTCCCTTTACAGTAACCTTGTTGTAAGGCTTGCTTGGGAACACGAGATTGGTCATGGACATCTTGCCGTCAGCATTCAGAGCCTCGATGCTGCTCTTGTCGATGAAGATGCGCAGCTGGCTGATATTGCCGTAGGTTGGAGCCTTGGTGACTGCAGCGAAGTCCTTGCTGAAATCCATCTTACCGCTCTTGGTTCTATTCATTGAGAAGGTTTCTGCCTTGGCATCGTAGTTCATCACTACCTTCTCGCCCTTGTCGTTGCTCAAAGTGATAGTAGCATCTCCCTTCAGGTTTACTACCATCTCGCAAGATTCTGAGAGTTTCTTGCCTGCCTTCTTGCTTCTTGCTGCTGTCATCTCAGGAGATGGAACCACGCTGCAATAAGTTTCACCCTTATACTCGAAGAGACCTAAGTCGCGAGGAATAGAGTTGCCTGAACGGTACTGCTGGGTAGGAACCTGGTTGGCATACTGCCAGTTGCTCATCCAGGCGATAGCCACACGGCGACCATTTGGAGCATTATCAAAGGAAACTGTGGCATAGTGGTCCTTACCGTAATCCATCCACTTGGTAACCTCAGGCTTACTGTCGCAAGTAAACTTATGACCGTCGAAATCACCGATGAAATACTGGGTAGCAGAACCTCCGGAAGGTCCACCAGGATTGATGTTGCAGATAAGCATCCACTTCTCCTTATCGGTGCCACGAACCTTCATCTTCATCAAGTCTGGGCATTCCCAGACACCGCCATGATTGCCATACTTCTCACCGAAAGAGCTTTCAAGTTTCCAATCCTTCAAATTATCAGAAGTATAGATTTCCATGTGCTGACCAACCGCCATGATCATATTCCATTTCTTGATGTCCTCGTTCCAGAACATGTGAGGGTCACGGAAATCAGGCACATTGCTGGTGATGATCGGATTTCCCTCGTATTTTGTAAAGGTCTTGCCGTTATCTGTGCTGTAAGCCATGCTCTGTGTCTGGTTCTCACCAGCCGAAGTGTAGAGAGCCACAACAGCACCCTTGCCCAAACCAGCGGTATTATTCTTATCCACAACGGCAGAACCGCTGAAAATGGTACCAATTGCATCTGGCTGGATAGGGGCACCCTGGAACTTCCAATGTACCAAGTCGGTAGATGTAGAATGTCCCCAGGTCATATTCTCCCACTGTGATCCGTAAGGATTATACTGGAAGTAGAGATTCCATACGCCATCCTTATAGAACATACCATTTGGGTCGTTCATCCATCCGTAAGCAGGAGTGTGATGGAAAACTGGGCGATACTGTTCACGATTCTTCATATCGAAAGTATCAGAGAACTTCATCTCCTTCCAGCAAGTGAGGGCATTCAGTCCTTCCTTGCTATAATCGCCATTGACATGGATATCGAGAGCCAGGCCTTTCAAGCCAGCAAACTCATCCATATAGAGAGGTACGAAATAATCTACGTGGTCTTTAGCCAACTTCACATTGATGGCTTTCACCTGCTTGTTGTTGGCTATCACCTTAATATTTGCCATCTCTGCATCCTCCTGCACAGGGAGCAAGAGACACTTCTGGTTCTGACTATCCTGGCTGATGCGATAGAGACAGTGGTTATTGCTCAAGAAGGAAGCCTGCTGAGCATAACTGGCGGTAAGACCGCAAAGAGCGACAAGCGCTGAAACAAAAATTTTCTTCATTGTCAAATTATTAATTGAGTCTATTAAAAGAAACATCTTATTATTAAAAAATGCCGGTGAGCTATTACTCGTATCCCTTGTTCTGCTTATAAAGACCAGGAATGTAATACAGCTGGTTATATGGAACCGGATAGAACTCGTTCTTGCCCGGTGTGAACTTGGCATCCTTCAAGTATTGTGCGTATGTTTGCTCTCCATACTGATCTTTCTTCTCAGATTCAAAATACTTGTTCAATGTCTCAGAAGCAATGCCCCAGCGGCGCAAGTCGAAGAAGCGGCCGTTCTCCATAGCCATTTCCAGACGACGTTCCCAGCGCAGGCACTTTCTTGCCGTCTCCTTATCCTGGAAATAAGACTCCGGATAGAGGGCTATATCACATTGATCCTTGGCATATTCAATATGCTTATCCACAGAATTCTTGGCTCTCTGACGGATATCGTTGATGATGGTACGAGCCTCAGCCAGACGGCCCAACTCTATCAAAGCCTCAGCGCGCATCAGCATAATGTCGCTATAACGGAGCACATAGTCGTTCATCGCAAACGCCTGCCAAGAGCCATTGTAAGTTTCACCCTTTGAACGCTGTGGTACTTCCTTCAGAGAGGTATAGTAACCGTAAACGTTTGGCGTACGAGAGTTGGCTGTAGTCATCGTGTATTCTGACTCATATTTATATGGGAAGGTAGGCATTCCAACGGTGTGGAACAAACGTGGATCCCATTTCTGACTATTAGGCTCACCGTTTACAGGATAATCACAAGTCTTGTTGTAGTCATCAAACTCAGGAAGTCCGTTCTTGGTCTTGAAGGCATTCACCAGGTCCTGTGAAGGCTTGTGGAAATCCCATCCGCAAGACCAAATACCCCAACAGCCATTCAGCATATTAGACCAGTTGGCACGTCCGAAGTTGGTATGGTCCTCGCTATAGTCGGAAGTCTGGACAGCAAAAACTGACTCCTTGCTGTTCTTATTGTCAGGCAGGAAGATATCGCCAAAGTCTGCCATGTAACCATAGTCTGAATTCTTCACCACATCAGTATAGTCGACAACCTTCTGCATATACTCCTTATTAATATGGTCAACACCATCGGTTGCCTCATAGCCATCACCCCAGGCAATGGTAAGATAACACTTAGCCAGATAACCTGCGGCTGCAATCTTGTTGACACGACCGCCATCCTTCTGCTTAGCAGGAAGTACATCGTATGCTGTCTGGAAGTCAGCAATCACCTTTTGCCACAATTCCTCGTAAGTAAACTGAGTGTTTGATGTGCTTTCTGTTGCTTTATCCTCATAAACCTTCTCGTCTATCCAAGGAATCTGGCGATACATGGTAAGTAACTTGAAATAGAAATGAGCACGGAGAAAGCGAACCTCAGCCTCACGCTGCTTGGTTACCTCAGCACCCAGTGTGCTCTCACCATTCTGCTGTAAAGAAACCAAGGCACGGTTGCAACGGGAAACGGCACAATAGAGTCGATACCATAACTCGTCGAGTTCGCCCTTAGTAGAGGTTAAGGTACTCCAGATTTCCACATCGTGATAACCGGTGTCACCGGTACCACCACCGCCTTTCAAGCAATCGTCTGAAGAAAGGTCACCGTATGGCCAAAGGTTGAATGGGTAAGAATACCAACAGTCGCCCAACATCGCATAGGCACTGTTTACCATCTTGTCTGGCTCGCTGAAAGCCTTGTCTTCATCAACCACAGCTGTTGGGGTGTAATCCAGGAAATCATCACAACTGGTGAATGTTCCTACCAGTGCTGCTGCAAGCACCATTGTATATAACTTTTTCATCTTAAAATTCTCTTTAAAAATATGAAACATTTTAGAAACCTACCTGAAGTCCGAATGATACGGATGTTGAAAGTGGATAGTTCCAGTTTGGATTCTCTGGGTCTGAACAGGTCAGGCTATTGCTCTTGATGGTCAAAAGATTCTGACCTGAGAGATAGACACGGGCACTGGTCATCTTCAACTTAGAGAGGATGCTGCTTGGGATGGTGTAACCCACCTGCAAGGTGCGCAACTTCAAGTAAGATCCATTCTCAACGTAGTAAGAGGAAGCACGACCCTCATCGGCTGTGTTCATGGTGCTCAGACGTGGGATAGAAGAACCGGTATTGTTGGTATTCCAGGCATCGAGCAAACGGGTTCCCTTGTTAGAACCACCATCAGTAATAGCCCAGAAGTCGGTCTGGAACTTTTGGTTGTTATACACATCCTGGTCATAGACACCCTGCCAGAACATACTGAAATCAAAGCCCTTGTAGTTGAGAGCAATATTCAAACCATAAGAGAAGGCTGGCACTGGGTCGTAAATCCAAGTCTGGTCATCTGAAGTAATTCCATTTTTACCATCTAAGTCCTTGTATTTCAATCCACCGACACGTGCGTTTGGCTGTCCAGACTTATCTACTTCTGCCTGATTCTGGAAAATTCCATCGGCTACATAACCTACGATAGAACCATATGACTTGCCACTCTGCACCGGTTTTCCTTAGATGTGTGAGCGTAAGCACCTGTTGTTGTTTCTGGCAAATAAGTAACCTTGTTGCGGAAGAAATCCAGATTGCCGTTCACATCGATGCCAAGTCCATTAGCCAAGGTCTTGCGATAACCCACGGTGAACTCCATACCCCAGTTGCGGAGCGAAGGACCATTCTGCCATGAATTTCCACCTTCACCTGTAGCACCCAGATAAGCAGGATTAATCAACATATCCTTTACATTCTTAATATAGGCATCCACTGTACCATAGAGGGTGTTGCCAAACAGGGTGTAATCCAAACCTACGTTATACTGGGTAGCAGCCTCCCATTTCAAGTTAGGGTTAGCCAACTGTGTGGCACGATAACCAGAAGGGAAGGTACCTGAACCTTGCAGGAAGAGATCGTATGCAGTAGAGGTTACACGGTCTAATCCGTAATCTACTACATAAAGACCAAACTGTGCATTGTTGTCGATAGCCTGGTTACCCGTCTGACCCCAGGAAAGACGCAGCTTGGCATCATCCAACCAATCCTTCTTCAGGAGATTCGAGAATCTGAAACCGAGTGATGCAGCAGGGAAAGTACCCCAGCGATGTGCCTTACCGAAACGTGATGAACCATCATGACGGATGGTGAAGGAAGCCAGGAGGAGATCATCCCAGTTGTAGTTCACCTTTCCAAAGAAAGAAGCCAGGCGATAACCAAACTTTGCACCCGAGTTACGCATCGTTCCCGTGGCAGCATTTGGCCACATATAATCTTTATCTTCCAGCGCATAGCCTTCTGAATAGGCAGAGAAATCGATAACCGACTGCTTGGAAAATTCCATACCACCGAGTACATCGATGTTGTGCTTGCCTATCTGGGTAACGTACTGGGCTGTGTTAGACCATGTCCAGTTAGTCTCATTGTTATTTGAAAGCGTTGTCTTGGCGATGTCATTGTTGACAATATCGGAATGATAAGTATTCGTCATTGCATTGATGAACGATGTCTTGAAATCCAAACCGAAGTTAGAACGCAGGGTCAATCCCTTGACAGGCTTCAATTCTACGAAAGCATTACCGAAGATGCGCCAGTAGTCGAGGTGGTTATTGCGGTTCTGATACTGCTCACGACAAGGGTTCTGACGGTCGGCCATACTACCCACAGGACCTGCGAAGGTCTTGCCATCTTCTTCGTAAACCGGAACGATAGAAGGCATCTTCAAGGCATTCTCCATCGGATGGCAATCTACCTGAGAGGTATAAGTCAATGTCAAATTCTCACCTACGGTTACGATCTTGTTTAAATTCCAAGAGGTGTTCAAACGAGCTGAGATATTCTCGAAATTGGTATATTTCAAGACACCCTCATTGTTCTTGTATCCCAAGGAGAACATAGCGCTATGCTTGTCATTGGCATGAGATACAGAGAGGTCGTAGTTCTGCGAGAAACCTGTGCGCGAGATTTCATCGAGCCAGTCGGTATCGGAGAATCGCATGGTCTTCTTGGCATTGATGTAGCCATCATATCGACCATTGATAGTATAGTTCTGATACTGGTTGGTAGCAGGATTCCAAACGGTGATTGGAGTTCCAGAGGCAGCATTCAAGTCGATGCCGTAGTTGGCTGCATAAGCCACAGGATCGAGTCCATCGTTCAGGGCTGCCTGAGCCATCGCAGTAGCATACTGGCTGGAGTTCATCAGCTTCATTTTCGACTGGTTGGAATAGAACTGTGCAGTGAGGTTGGCAGAGAAGTCAACAGCCACCTTGCTACCCTTCTTACCTTTCTTGGTGGTGATGATGATGACACCATTCGATGCACGTGAACCATAGATAGAAGCCGAAGCGGCATCCTTCAAAACCTGCATACTCTCTATATCATTTGTATTGAGGGTATTCAATGCCATAGTGGTAGGCACACCATCTATGATATAAAGAGGGTCCTGAGAAGAGTTGAAAGAACCGATACCACGAATACGCACGGTTCCTGCACCAATAGGAGAACCATCGGTAGTAACAGTCATACCAGGAACACGACCCTGCAAAGCACGCATCGGGTCTGTCTCTGAACTTGTCTTCAGGTTCTTGGTTGAAACCACAGCCACGGAACCGGTCAAGTCTGCCTTCTTCTGAGTGGTATAACCTGTTACAACTACTTCCTGCAAGTCGTTGGCATCTTCCTGAAGTGTTACCTCCATATTGTCTGAAGCCTTTACTTCTTGCGTCTTATATCCAATATAAGATATAACAAGTGTGGAACCAGGAGCACATTCTACATGAAAGTTACCATCAAAGTCGGTAACAGTACCAGTTTTTGTGCCTTTCACCATAACAGACGCTCCAATGACTGTCTCACCGGCAGCATCCTTTACGATGCCATTTACATTTACCTGTTGTGCACTAGCTACGGTGCAAACAGCACAGAGCGCAGAGCTCATTAGTAATTTTGAAAGATTGTTCATACTATATTTAACATTTTAAGTTTCAAAAATTGTTATTGTTTGATTACTGCTGCAAAATTAGGAAAAGGGCAGAGATATAAACCTCAAATCCGCAACCTTTAGGGTTTCGTGGGAATTTACTTGTAAAACGACAAAAATTCTTTTATTGTACATA